>CALRRW020000114.1:0-5517 GCA_943370695.1 Comamonas sp. lk
ATCATTTCCAAAATAGGCTACTGAGGTATCCTGTTCATCATATAGTGCAAAATGCTGATCGGCATGCACATCCTGAAACCCATAACCACCATACCAATGCGAAATTTGTCGCCATGACTTTCCTCCATTTGTTGTTTTAAACAAATCAATGCCTCCAACAAAAACTACATTTGCATTTAATGGATTTACACAAATAGACATATCATACCATGCTTGCCCTCTCGAAAAATCAGTTGACGAAATTCCATCATCTGCATCATTTGGATAGGCGCTGGTTGCCGCAAAAGAAACTCCTGCGTTGATGCTCTTAATAATAGCTGGAATCGTAGAATTATTTTCCACCAATCCATAAATCGTATTGGTATCATTTGAAGCCACTGCAAGTTCAATTTCATCTGATGTTACAGCATTCATAATGGGGGTGGTCCAGGTAACACCATTATTGTAAGATTTATGTATGGTACCTCCGCCATTCGAACCATTGGACATACTTGCGTACAATGTTCCATTCGACATGCGTTCAATATCATGTGCAATATTTCCCCTTGCCGAAGCAATGCCCGAACCTAATACTTTGGTAAAAGAGTTACCACCATTCAGCGAACGGAACAACCCCTCTTTGGTACACACCAAAACCACATCACCGTTGCCGATGGTTAAGATTTTTTGGTTGAAATAATAACTACTGTTATTGGTAGCCGAAAGTTGTGTCCAATTTGCACCACCATCTGTACTTTTCCATACCCCCATTCCCCTCACTGCATTGGAATTCCCATTTCCCTCACCTGTTGCAAAATACAATACCTGGGGATTCGTGGGAGCTTGTGTTATGGAAGTAATTGCCATATTATTTAAAAAATCATTCACTGGCACCCAGTTAGGCTGAAAAGCAGTTATATCAGTTGTTTTCCACAATCCACCTGCAATACTTCCGGCCCAAACAGTATGATGGGTTGCATCATTCAAATCAACTAAAATGGAGCGTGTACGTCCGCCATTATTGGATGGCCCTCTTTCCATCCAGGTTACTCCTGTTTTGGATTGGTTTTGTTGTAGCTTTTGCATATAGGCATAAGCAGCAATCAACCGCTCCTTAGGAACATCCTTTGTTTTGGGGTCCTGCGTCATTTCTGTTTCCTGAGCCCAGGCCAGGTCCATCCGATCACGTTTCGGAACTTTTGGATGTTTGTACGGTTTCCTTCCAACTTGAAAAAAAAACACTCCGACAATTCCAAAGCATAATAAGAGCAATACCGGTATTTTATTCGACCTCATAAGCTTGCAATTTAATTAATACTGAAACAGTTCCAAATCGGAAATATTCCGACAACCTTTTTAAACGATTTTACACGCCTTTAATGCAACTAACAATTTGTTTACCTTTAGATACACAAAAGTTAATCTTCACGGTCGTTATTCGTCATTGTAAAATAGCACAATAATGAAAAATCTCGTTTTGATTGCCGCATGTTTGTTTGCCTTAGGCTTTGTGCTCATCAACGGAGCCAACAATCTATTCCCGCAACTTTTTGTTAGTGTACTGGTAGCCACCTATACCGTTGTTCCTGCTTACATCAAACTGTCGTTGTTTGTTAAATCCCGAAACCGATTTTGGTTCTCCTCCAAAAAATGGGCATAAAAAAACAGCACTGATGATATCAATGCTGTTAATGGCCAAAAGGCAAAACTAAGCTGAAGCCACAATCGCTTCCTTGTATATTTTTTGAACCAATCCCTGTAACACTTTTCCCGGTCCACATTCGGTAAACTCTGTTGCGCCATCGGCTACCATTGCCTGCACACTTTGTGTCCATTTTACCGGTGCGGTAAGCTGTGCTATCAAATTTTGTTTAATAGCGTTCACATCCGTTACAGCACTTGCTGTTACATTTTGGTAAACCGCACATATCGGTTCGTTAAAGCTGGTTGCATTGATGGCATTTTCCAATTCAACCCTTGCAGGTTCCATCAGTGGTGAGTGAAATGCGCCTCCTACCTGCAATACCAGTGCGCGTTTGGCCCCAGCAGCTTTTAATAATTCGCAGGCTTTATTCACCGCATCCACACCTCCCGAAATAACCAACTGGCCCGGGCAATTATAATTGGCAGCCACCACTACCCCATCGGTAATGCCTGCACAAATCTCTTCCACTTTGGCATCTTCCAAACCCAATACTGCAGCCATGGTTGACGGTTCCAGTTCGCATGCTTTTTGCATGGCCATAGCACGTTTGTATACCAAGGTAAGGCCATCTTCAAAACTGAGTGTTTTGTTGGCCACCAGTGCCGAAAATTCTCCCAAAGAATGTCCTGCTACCATATCGGGTTTAAAGGCTTCACCAAGTGCAAACGCCTTTGCCACCGAATGCAAAAAGATAGCCGGTTGTGTAATACGCGTTTGTTTCAATTCTTCATCCGTTCCGGCAAACATGGTATCGGTAATGCGAAAGCCCAGGATGGTATTTGCTTTTTCAAACAGGTCCTTCACCATTGGATTGGTATCGTATAAATCTTTTCCCATTCCTACAAACTGGGCTCCCTGACCCGGAAATACATATGCTTTTTTCATATCGTTTTGTGTTTAATAGCTACGTTGATTTTTAAATTTCAGTAAAAGTCATATTTCGGCTTCGCTCAATATGACTTATGATGCGCAATAATCCGTTTTTTTAGGCAAAAAAATAACCGAAAGAATCCTTCCGGTTATTTTTTTGCTGATTCAATACTTAATTAAAATTTTTCACTTCGGTAAGTACTCTTGCAAATTCTTTGATTGATAATGTATGCTTGCGTCTGCCCACCCATAGTGTGCATTTTGACGGTACTCCATCATTTTGTTTATCCTTATCAATGCTCATAAACACATTTGACGAAAAGTAAAAATCAAGATGGGTTGTTGCTTTATTGCTCACCTTTGCATCGGTAAACTGTTTCTTAAAACTTTCTGCACTGTCTAAAAATTCGATGCATTTTGATGCCGGAATTTGGGTAAAAAACACGGTAAGGTCACCTGCTTTTCCAACTAAATCATCCCCTTTATCCCGCGAGTATAAATCGTTTAACCCAAAGGCATAGGTACTGTCTTTAATTACAAAAAGAGCCGACATTTTATAAGAACCCAATACCAATGTTACATTGGTATCCTGTTTTACCATAATCATGTCCAATTGTGATTTACCATTTTTATCAACTTCCTGGTACAATAATTTGCGGTACGAAACTGCGGTTACCCCTGATTGGTGCTGAACAACTTCATTGGTTACATAGTAGTCCCATACATTTGTTACACTGTAAGAGCCACAAGCGCTCAATAGCATAACAATACCTGCCGAAAGGATTAACGAGTAGTAGTTTTTAAATTTCATAATGTTTGTAGTTTCTAAGCCAAATATAATTGAATGATTTTCTAAAGCAAATATTATTCTCCGTAGTACTCTACATAATTACGCTCGGTTTCCACCAGTTTGATGCAATGGAGCTTGCCGTTTTCAATAAAGGGTTCGAGTCTATCCCAAATTGCCACAACTATATTTTCAATAGACGCCAATTGTCCCTTCATAAAGTCAACATCTTCATTGATATTCATGTGATCCAATTTTTCGATAACCTGATGTTGAATGACATCTTTTAATTTTTTCAAATCCATTACCATACCGGTATCAGCACTGGCATATCCTTTTAGCGTAACATATAAGTCGAAATTATGACCATGGTAATTTTTATTGGCGCATTTTCCGAAAAAGGCCTCATTTTCTGCATCAGTCCAGTTAGGATTAAACAAACGGTGGGCAGCATTAAAATGCTCTTTACGTGTGATATAAACTAATTTTGGTTTCTTTTCCATTTGTTCATTTTGTTAAAATGAAGCGACAAATATACAATCATCTTCAATTTGTTACCAAGCCAAAAGTCGAATACCATTATAAATCATTTCAAATCCTTATTTTTGGGCAAAATTAGTAAGCAATGATAGTAGTAACAGGAGCCGAAGGATTTATAGGCAGTTGTTTGGTGGCTCGCTTAAATGCCAATGGATATAAGGATTTGATATTGGTTGACGATTTTGGCCAAACCGATCGTGCCCAAAACCTGGTAGGTAAAACCTTTACGGCCAAAGTAGAGCGGATTGATTTTTTTAACTGGCTCGATTCAAACGAAAATCAGGTGCAATTCATTTTTCACATTGGTGCCCGCACGGATACCACCGAAATGGATGAGGCTATATTTAAGCTGCTCAATATTGATTTTACAGAAACACTCTGGACCAAATGCGTGCAATACGGGCTTCCGATTGTATATGCATCATCAGCCGCCACCTATGGTGAGGGCGAATTTGGATATGATGATGACGAGAGCAAACTGGATTTATTGCAACCGCTCAATCCCTATGGACGTTCAAAACATGAGATTGATAAATGGGCCATTGCACAAGAACAAAAACCCTTCTTTTGGGCCGGACTCAAATTTTTTAATGTATACGGGCCCAACGAATACCATAAAGGCCGGATGGCTTCCGTTATCCTGCACGCCCATCAGCAGATTATGGAAAAAGGCAAGATCAACTTATTCAGGTCGCACCGGGAAGCATATCGGGATGGTGAGCAAATGCGAGATTTTATATATGTGAAAGATTTGGTAGATGTGTGTATTCATTTTATGCATAACCGCACACACAGTGGACTATACAACCTTGGAACCGGTAAGGCGCGTACCTGGAACGACCTTGCCAAAAGCATTTTTGATGCTGCCAACAAACCGGTGAATATCGAGTATATTGACATTCCGGCTGATATCCGTGAAAAGTACCAGTACTTTACCGAAGCCAATATGGCCAAACTCAGAGCTGCCGGATACACCAGAGATTTCACTCCCATTGAAGAAGGTGTGAGGGATTATGTTCAACATTATTTAAGCCAACACAAGTATTGGTAAACATGCGACAATTATTTTCGCATATCATCAAAAAATATGCAGTAGGATTGGGCGTTTCACTAACGCTTATGCTTTGCTTATTTGTTTGGATTGAACAACAATACAACAGCAATACCGAGGCTCAGCTTGAAGAAGCATATGCCAGCGCCCAGCAAGCCATTATTGACAAGGAGCTTGTTTGCATTCAGTGGATGCAAAATCCACTCTCCGATACGCTTCACATTCAGCGCAACTGGAGCAATATTACAGAACTTGCCACCCGGCAAAACCTTACGTTAACCATTTACAAAAACGACACCTTGCAGTTTTGGAGCAGCAATAACCTTAATGGTGATAAAACCTATGCGCAAACAAAGCTGGGTACCGGGCTTGTTCAAACACAAAACGGATATTATGTTACCTACAAACAGGTAAGAGGCAGTTACACTTATTTGTTTTATTACAATCTTAAAACAGAATACCCTTTCCGCAATCAGTATATCGAAAACAGTTTTGACCAGGATATTGGGTTTATAAAAGAGGGCTTGGTGGTAACCAAACCCATGGACCAGTTTGTAGATATTCACAATTTAGCTGGCGAATACC
>CALRRW020000115.1:0-5507 GCA_943370695.1 Comamonas sp. lk
TTGGTTGTTTAGTTATTGTCATGTGATTTATTCACTTATGCTTTATTCTTTTATTTGGCATTCATGAATGCTAAAGCACTTTGGCTACGCTCTATCACCGTCACTTTGTTTTTTTATTCTTTTAAATCTCAAATCAAAAATCACACATCAAAAATCCCCCTGCTACTTCATCACTGCAAATTTTCCCACTTCGATATTTCCGGTTTGCGTATCTTTTACCGTAAACAAATACACACCCGTTGAAATGGTGGTTTTCGAATTGGATAATAAATCCCAGGCGTGTTCGCCACCCGAAAATACCATTTTTCCTTCATTTCCGTACACCTCAAACCATTTTGAATCTGCTCCCTGGTATGTATCGGCTTGGTGCTGCAAGGTAACCACTAAATCGCCATTGCTGGTATATACCTGAATGGTGGCTTGTGCGGGCAAATTGGTGAAATAAATTTTTTGGGTACGCGAAGTGGTTCCATCCCAGGCTGCTGTTGTTTTATAAGGATTGGGGTAAACACCTACATGAGGTTTTCCTTTTTTATCAATTTGTTGGGTTTGTGCTCCGGCAAATACGCGGTATTCGTTTTCGGTGAACGATGATTCGAGCTCATCAATCTTTAATGTTTTATCACCCTTGTCAAAAGCTGTTACCGTAAACTGGTATTGCCATCCGTTTAAAATATTGTCCATGGTGTACTTAAACCGGTATGAAACCGGATCTCCATCAAACGTAACCGGTTGGGATAATTGAATGGCTTCAAATCCATTGTTAAACCCAACGGCATTTCCGGTGGAATCCCATTGTGCAATGAGGTTATTGTTATTGGAAAGATTTTGGTCCAAATCGTCACCGGCATTGCTACGGTATACACGGAATCCTTCAAAATCTTTTTGACGGGTAATCGGATCTACCGACTCCATGGAAGAGGCATCCCAGTATATTTCTACCTTGTTATCCGAAGGTACAATTTTCATTTTGGGTGATGAAGGTGGTTCCGGTAAAACAAACCTGTCCAGTTTACCATTATTGTTTACATCCAGTGTTGAATCATATTTTCCATCTTCGTTTACATCTTCACCCACATACGTGGCCCTTGCCCTTGTAAAATTCTCTGTTAACGTAGCCCTGGATTCGGGTGTTGAGAGAATTGAATTTCCTGAGACGGTTTTAACCGTTTTGGGAGCACATATATAGGCTACTGCATAATTGAACTTTTCGCCCGGTGCCACCGAAGGAATAGGACCGGCTGTAACCAGCTGAATCCAGTTGGCGGGCGGACCATTAAAAGGACCATTAGCACCGTATATTTGTGCAGAATCGTTGCCTGCAATCATTTTATCATACCGGCCCAAATCGTCAGCAGGTTTGGTAAATTCGGGAAACACCGAAGTGAAATTCCAAAAATTATAATTCACCCTTGGGGCGCTATAACCTCTCGAAAGAAAGGTATCCGGTTTATCGGGATTAAAAAACAGTCCTCGCCAGTCCATTCCCAAAAATTGCATCGCACCGTACGATTGAATATAGTTTGCATCATCAGCTGTGTTATCACCCAGCCATGCATAAATCGCTTTGTATTTGGTATCGGTACCATTGCGCCCTTTGGCAAAAAAAGCTGTACCCGCATCACGGGTCTGGTTCACATTGCGCACCACCAAATCGGCCCATTGCCCGGTCCACACAGAGTCCCAGGTTACATCCGAGTTATTGGTTATTTCGTAATTGCAAATCACAAAAAAATCGGCAAACGGGAAGTTCCATGCATAACTTTCCAATCGCACCGAAGCCTTTAACGGATTATCATGTCCGGCAATAGGTTGTTGTGTACCCGGAACAACGGTATTGGAATCGGTAAGCTGAAACACAAAGTCCTGATGTGAAATAGCCGAAGCCGAATAGTTGGCATTGCTGGTTAATTTGGAACGTTCGGTAGGAGCTGCAGTAGCGGTAAATTCGTAACCGGCACCACCGGTAGAATATCCGGCTGATGCATCAAAGGCACTGGTGGAAACAAGCTTTTGCCCATTTACAATCGCACCAATCCAAAATCCGGATTCAAATAAATGTTCCAATCCTTTTTGCGGATAGGCCATTGATTCAGGCCCCTGAACATTGCTTCTCACTGCCGGCCGGCCCACTGTGCCCACCGTACTCATGGTTAACTTTATACGACCCTGGCTTGTTGTTTTTTGCTGAAAACCAACCTGGGCAAACACGTGCTGCCCAATTAACCATAACAAACAAACGTAATAATATTTCTGCCTCATAAATTATCTATGCAAATATGTGGGATTTGAACCAATAAAATGCACATGTGGAGTACATATTCGATGAGTCATAATTATTTAACATTCAACAGGGTTCAACTCCTGTTCTTTTTGCCCTTGCAAAACGCTTTAAGATGAGCATCAGGCCGCTATGAACAATAGGATTCACAGGGGATTCAACCAGTTGCCCCAAAATCGATAGCTTGTAAAACCAAAACCGGTTACCCCGAAATAAATGTTAAGAAATTATTATTCCGCATAATATGGTTCCCTGCAAAATTGAAAATCAGTAAGGTAACGAATCGTTTCACAAAACGCAAACGCTCCAATTGTGGAGAAAAGGTTCATGATGCTTAGCTATTTACAAACTCCACCCACAAGTAATACACATACTGTACACAGAAAAAATTCAATATGTGCATAAGTCGTATGACAACGGCTAACCATTCCAAAAAAGGAATAACACACCTATATTTGAGACGTACTGCAACGATTTAAAAGCAGGCAACCGAAAATGGCCGAACCGATTACCAATAAAAGAAAGACAACCCGTTCTATAGATATCAAATCAGTGATGGAGGGAGGAAAAGTGCCCCCTCAGGCACTTGATTTAGAAGAAGCTGTACTGGGAGCATTGATGCTCGAAAAAAATGCCATTACCGTGGTAGCCGATATTTTAAAACCCGAAAGTTTTTACAAAGAAGCACACGTTAATATTTTTCAATCCATCAAGGATTTGTTCAGCAATGCCCAGCCCATTGATATTTTAACCGTAACATCCGATTTGCGCAAAAAAGGATTATTGGATATTGTGGGTGGCGCTTACTACATCACTTCCTTAACCAACCGTGTGGCATCGGCTGCCAATATTGAGTACCATGCCCGCATTGTAGCACAAAAATTTATTCAGCGCGAACTGATTCGCATCTCAAGCGAAATCCAAAAAGAAGCTTTTGAAGAATCGAGTGATGCCTTTGAATTATTGGACAGTGCCGAGCGCAAGTTGTTTGAAGTATCGCAGGGTAATATTAAGCGTGATTACAAACAAATGAATTACGTCATCAAAGAAGCCATTAAGGAAATTGAGTCGATGAAGGATAAAGAAGGTGGACTCACCGGAATTCCTTCAGGCTTTACCCGATTGGACCGAATTACATCCGGTTTCCAAAAATCGGATTTGGTTATTTTGGCGGCAAGGCCGGGTATGGGTAAAACAGCAATGGTACTTTCCATAGCACGTAATGCCTCTTTAAATTCAGATATTCCAAAAGCCATTGCCATCTTTTCACTGGAGATGAGCAGCAAGCAGCTGGTAACACGTATGATTAGCGGGGAAGCCGAGATTACCGGTGAAAAACTCAAAAAAGGTCAGCTTGCCGAACATGAATGGCAACAATTAAACACCAAAATTGCCCGACTCAACGAGGCTCCTATTTTTATTGATGATACCCCTGCCCTTTCTATTTTTGAGTTGCGCAGTAAATGCCGCAGGTTAAAAGAACAAAACAATATTGAAATGATTATCATCGATTACCTGCAGTTGATGCGGGGCGATGATGCCAACAATAAAAATGGAAACCGTGAGCAGGAAGTAAGTTATATTTCACGCTCCCTTAAAGCTTTGGCCAAAGAACTGGATGTTCCGGTAATTGCACTGGCCCAGTTGAGCCGTGCTTCCGAAAAACGCGGAGCAGCAGCTATTCCAATGCTTTCGGATTTGAGGGAGTCGGGTTCCATTGAACAGGATGCCGATATGGTAATGTTTATTTACCGTCCGGAATATTACAAAATTTCGGAATTTGAAGATGGCAGTTCAACACATGGCGTGGCCGAATTGCATATTGCCAAACACCGTAACGGTGCCTTGGATAATGTACGCCTGCGTTTTGTGCACGAATACACCAAGTTCCAGGATTTAACTGAATTTGAATACCAGGCCGACCCTGGCATGTTAACCGATAATCCGGGAACCATTACCATCAGCTCAAAATTAAATGATTGGGATAACCGCGAAGATGATGATTTTACGCCTGCTCCTTTTTAGTTGATTGTTAATCTCCTGTTTGTATTCTTTTAAATTTCCATTTGTTCACGATAAAGAATACTAATAATATTCATTTTTATTTACCCGATGTAAATATAAATTGCAGGTATGAAACAACTTTTTACCCGCGTATTTTGCATTCTTCTTTGTATTGGTTTTTACCAGGAAGTAAAAGGACAAGCAGCATTAGTCGTACTTATTTTTGGAGACAAACTCGCTACCGAAAAATTTCACCTGAGCATTGACTTGGGTCTTGGTGTAACCTCGCTCTCCGATCTCACAAGCCCGGAACGTAAGATAAACCCTTACTTTGGAATGGGTACTTTTATTAAGCTCAATGATAAGTGGGCCGTAACACCTGAATTTAAACCGCTTTCACCCAAAGGTGCCAAAAACACCAAACCGGTATATGATTATTCATCTTCGCTTAACAATCCCGAATACAATATAAACCTAAACTATATTGATGTTCCGGTATTGTTGCAGTATAAAATCACCAAACAATTGTTTGTGTCGGCAGGACCGCAAATCAGTTTTTTAACCGGTGCCAAACAACAATCAGAGGGAGAGAGCATATCATTAGGCAAATCATATGAAGTATACGAAGATGTAAGCTCAACATTTAACCCTTATTTCTTCCAGGTACCGATAGAAATCGGTTATTCTTTATCCACCCAAGTTGGCGGAAAGGGAGTAGATTTTAAGATAAGGTATAATATTGGTGTATCCGATATGATCGCTGATCCTGCATATGGTTCATGCAAGGGCTCGTCTCTTCTTGTATTCTTATCGTTTCCGTTTATTAAAGCTAACTAAGGACGGTAGTTGTTTTGCAAATAGCAAAACATCATTACTGAAACTCATAGCCAATTGAAAACACCACACCGTAATCAAGAGCCTTTGCATTATTGGAAGGCGATCGGCTGTCATAGTTGTGATACAGATTCACATTAAAGGAAAAATCAGTAATGACTTTCCACGCTACGGTAAAATCACCATCCTGCCTCATCCGTCCATTTTGATTCACCCCAAAATAAACGGTTTGCGAAGTACTCACGGTAATTTTGGGTTTTTCAAACCGGTAAAAATTATAGGTAAGCGTAATTGGAACCTCTGATAATACGCCACTTTCTTTTCCATCGGTTCCCGTTTCCTGGTTCAATACATAACCAATTATGCATTTGGCCTGCATATCTTGTCG
>CALRRW020000116.1:0-5483 GCA_943370695.1 Comamonas sp. lk
CAAAAACACGCTCATGAGTATCCATAACCTAGTTGCCTATCTGTTGGGCTGGGGCCAACTGGTATTAAAATGGAACGAGAAAAAAAACAAGGGTCTGCAGGTTGATTTTCCGGAAACAGGTTTTAAATGGAATGAACTGGGACAACTTGCTCAGAAGTTTTACAAGGATTATGAAAAGGACAACTTCACTTTATTAACTAATAAACTGGAGCAAACCGTTACTGAAATCATCCGGCTCATTGAAAGCAAAACAAACAAAGAGCTATACGAAACACCCTGGTACGACAAATGGACGCTTGGTAAAATGATTCAGCTGAATACTTCATCGCCCTATAAAAATGCGAAAGACCGAATTCGAAAATGGAAAAAAAGTAAACACTTGAAATAACACTTATTCCGGTTATTGAATCGGAATCGTTTCTTGAAACATTGTACCCAAACACACCTAAACACAATCCAATATGACAACAACCGAACACAAAACATTGCCCATGTGGATACTGATTGTATCGGGTATTTTTGCGCTTATGGAACTGATGGTAAGTGTATCCATCTGCCTCGCTCCTGAGTCGGTTTTGGAAACAGTGGATCACCAGGCAAAAGGCGTTGACTACTTACTCTATTTATGGGCCAGCCGGCAATTTGCCCTTGGTTTTATTTTTGCTTTTGCAACCTTCAAAAAATCCGTTCCCATGCTAACGCTCTCCTATATTTTCTTTTTGGTCATGTTTGTTGGCGACCTTTTGATTGGGATTTCTCAAAAAGAAAATTCACTCATCATCAGTGCAATTGTGATGTGCCTGATTGCTGCAGGGATGTTATTGGCCATCAACAAACGAAAATAACAGGTAAATAGGGACGATATATTTTAACAGATAACAATGCATAAACCAACTGAAGAGCAAATTGAGTTGCATTCGCAAACATATTACCATGGAACAAAGGCTAACCTCAATCCGGGGGATTTGATTGCACCGGGGTTTCAATCAAACTATGGACAGCGAAAAAAAGCTGCATACATTTACCTGACCGCAACACTGGATGCAGCTGTTTGGGGTGCCGAACTTGCAGTGGGTGAAGGTGTTGGCAGGATTTACATTGTGGAACCCACAGGCCCTATTGAAGATGACCCTAACCTAACCGACAAAAAATTTCCGGGTAATCCCACAAAGTCATACCGTTCGCAACACCCTTTCAGGGTAATTGGTGAAATGGCCGAATGGAAAGGACATGCACCGGAACAACTTGCAGCCATGAAAGAAAACCTTGAGCGACTCAAACAACAAGGTATTGAAGCTATCGAGGATTAAACATACCAAACATGAAACAGAAAATATACCAGGTAGACGCATTTTCAGACAAAGTCTTTTCGGGAAACCCTGCGGCCGTTTGTCCACTGCACCAATGGCTGCCTGATGATTTGTTGCAACAAATTGCCATGGAAAACAACCTTGCCGAAACTGCATTTTATGTAAAGCAAGGTAATCAGTTTGAAATACGTTGGTTCACGCCCACTGTTGAAGTGGACCTATGCGGACATGCAACATTGGCTGCAGCTTTTGTGTTGTTTAATTGTGAAAACCACACTGAAAATACCATCCGTTTTTATTCTCCGAGGAGCGGTGAACTTACCGTAACGCAACAAGATGATTGGCTAACCTTGAATTTTCCGACTGATGTGTTTGAGCAAATTGAGCTGACAGAAGAAACAACCGATTGCTTTAACGATAAACCGCTATTCGCGTTTAAGGGCAAAACAGATTATTTACTCGTGTTTGAAAACGAAGGCGTAATCAACAAGCTTGTTCCGAAACTTGATAAAATATCCAAACTTAAAGGACGCGGGGTTATTGTAACAGCCAAAGGTGATGAGGTTGATTTTGTATCCAGGTTTTTTGCCCCGCAATCGGGAATCAATGAAGACCCGGTAACAGGCTCTTCATATACAACCTTAGCGCCATACTGGGCAGCACAGCTTGGCAAAACAACATTAACGGCCATACAACTTTCGGCACGCAAAGGCTATGTGCAATGCACCTATTTAACCGACAGGGTTCATATTAAGGGAAAGGGGAAATTGTATTTAACAGGTGAAATCTTTTTGGATTAACAATTAAACAAAAGGTTGCTCCTGCTTTCTTTAATGGAACACTTTTGTGTTTACCCAAAGCTTCTCAACCAATCTTCAAAAACCTGTTTCAGGAAAAAAATCAATCAAAAAATTTGCGCAGCCAGATAACTGCATTATATTCGCAGTCAAATAACTGCATAAATGGAAATTCGTAGAGATGTATTTCAGGCCATAGCCGACCCTACCCGCAGGGCAATCATGACACTGGTGGCGCTTCAGGCAATGACACCCAGTGCAATTGCCGAAAATTTTAACTCATCGCGGCAAACCATTTCCAAACATATCCAAATCCTTACAGAGTGTGAATTACTGGAACAGGAGCAAAACGGCAGGGAAATCTATTACCATATCAACGCCAAAAAAATGAAGGAAGTGGCCGACTTTATTGAACCTTTTCGCAAGATGTGGGATGACCGTTTTACCAAACTGGAAACCATTATGAAGTTGAAGATGAAAGAGCAGCTTAAAAAGAAATAAAGGTTGAAATACCATAACCAATAAACACCAATTGTATGGAACGTAAAACAAACATTATTGCAGAAGACGGCAAACAGGAACTGATGATTACCAGGGAATTTGACTTGCCGCTGGAATACCTTTTCAGGGCATATGTGGAGCCCGAAATAATAGCACAATGGATGGGGACAAAAGTGCTGAAGCTTGAGAACAAAAAACACGGCAGCTACGAATTTGAAACGAGCGACCCGAAAGGGAACCTTGCTTTTCGTGCCAATGGTGTTATTCATGAGTTTGTTCCCAACCAAAAAATCACCCGTACTTTTGAAATGGAAAACACGCCCTTTCCCATACAGCTTGAGTTCTTAACCTTTGAACAACTCACCGAAGAAACCAGTAAACTCACCATGCATGTGATATACAAATCCGTTGCCAGCAGGGACCAACTCTTGCAGCTCCCATTTGCGCAGGGTATCAATATGGCTCATAACCGGATTCAGGAAATTGTAAACAACTTAATATAATTCATCATGACAAAAAGAAACAACATCATCTATTGGATTGCCACGGTTTGGTTATCATTGGGAATGGTATCAACAGGCATTGTACAGTTACTAAAAATGAAAGAAGAAGTAGATATGATAACACGTTTGGGTTATCCCGTTTATATCCTCACCATACTCGGAATATGGAAACTGCTGGGTGTAATAGCCGTGCTTGTGCCTAAGTTTCCGATGGTAAAAGAATGGGCCTATGCGGGTTTCTTTTTTGCAATGTCGGGTGCTGTTTTTTCTCATATAGCCGTTGCTGATGATGCCAAAGAATTATTCGGACCGGTTTTACTTATTATCCTCACTGTTGTATCTTGGTATTTCAGACCAGCTACCCGAAAAGCAATCACTGTTAGTTAATTTAGTATCGCCATGAGTAAAAAAGAATTGTCGGCCAAAGAAGCGGAAGAACTGCTTAAGACATTAAAAACCCGGTTTGCCAAAAACAGCAACCGCCACAAAGGTATTGAATGGGATAACGTGCAAGCCAAACTCGAAGCGCATCCCAAAAAACTATGGTCGCTGGATGAAATGGAAATAACCGGAGGCGAACCCGATGTTGTGGGTTTTGACCAAAAAACAGGCGAATACCTTTTTGTTGATTGTGCACCTGAAAGCCCTAAAGGTCGCAGAAGTGTTTGTTACGATCACCAGGCATTGGAAAAAAGGAAAGAACATAAACCCGCAAACAGTGCCATAGAAATGGCAGCGGATATGGGTATTGACTTGTTAACCGAAGCACAATACCGCGAGCTGCAGGAACTCGGAACATTTGACACCAAAACATCGAGCTGGATTACCACACCGGCCAATATCCGAAAACTGGGTGGAGCCTTGTTTGCCGACTACCGTTACGGAACTGTTTTTGTGTACCACAACGGAGCTGAATCGTACTACGCAGCAAGGGGTTTCCGCGGCTCGTTAAGGGTTTAACTTATAACAGACAACTATGGCAAAAAGCAATATGAACCCGACCGTTGATTGGTACTTTACCAAAACCAATCGGTGGCAGGAAGCAATTAACCTATTGAGAATAATAGTGCTGGATTGTGGCCTCACGGAAGAATTAAAATGGGGCTGTCCTTGTTATACAATTGGCAAAAGCAATATTGTGTTGATACATGTATTTAAAGATTATTGTGCGCTGCTGTTGTTTAAAGGTGTTTTGTTAAAAGACCCTAAAAAGATTCTGATTCAACAAACAGAGAACGTACAAACGGCCCGCCAAATACGGTTTACCAATATTGAGGAAATTAGTAAACAGGAACGTGTGTTAAAATCGTATATCAAGGAAGCTATTGAAGTTGAACAATCCGGAGTAAAAGTAACGCTCAAAAAACCAACTGAGTTTAAGATGGCAGATGAGTTTCAGCAAAAGCTGAATGAAATGCCGGACTTAAAAACGGCATTTAAAGCATTAACTCCCGGCCGGCAAAGAGCTTACCTGCTTCATTTTTCGCAACCCAAACAATCCAAAACCCGTGAGTCGAGAGTGGACAAAGCCATTCCAAACATATTGAATGGAAAAGGACTGAATGATGATATGGTTAGTAAAGAAACACAATGAACGATACCAAACGAATTTCCCGACTGACGGCTATTTTAACACAACTTCAAACAAAGCGGTTGTTAACAGCAACAGCGCTTGCCCAAAAATTTGGTGTAAGCATCAGAACCATTTACAGGGATATCCGTGCCCTGGAACAATCAGGGGTTCCCATTTTAACCGAAGAAGGAAAGGGTTATTCCTTAATGGAAGGATACCGTATTCCACCTGTGATGTTTACCGAAAATGAAGCCAATGCCTTAATTGTTGCCGAACAATTGGTGTTAAAAAACAAGGATGCTTCGTTTGTGAAAGATTATGTGGAAGCCATTGAAAAAATAAAAGCCGTATTGGGTCACAGCATCAAAGACAAAGCCAATTTACTTTCTGAGCGAACACGATTTAGCCATAACAGCAACAACGAAAAAAACAGCAATAACTTGTCGGATTTACAATTTGCCCTCACTAATTTTTACATCACAAAAATTGAATACACCAGCGAAACTAACGAAACAACAAGCAGGCATATTGAACCTTTTGCACTGTTAAGCACACAAGAAAACTGGCTTTTGGTTGCCTGGTGTCAATTGCGAAAAGCATTCAGGTATTTTCGGCTCGACAGGATCAAAAAACTGGAGGTACTTTCCACCAAATTTGCGCCCCACAAAATGACCTTGCAGGAATATTTCGATCAGTATTATTAATTTTAAGACCCCTGACATAACGCTGTCATTACGCCCATTTAGATTTGCTGTCTAAACCTTAAACAATATGATGAGTCAATTAGCAAACTTAAACT
>CALRRW020000117.1:0-5478 GCA_943370695.1 Comamonas sp. lk
TCATTCTTTTTACGTCCAATACGTGTAGCTACTCCTGCTTTATCCACTAACATTAAGTTAGAAATATTCACAGATGCTTCTTTTTTAATGATACCACCTTGTTGGTTCTGAGCATTTGGTTTGGTATGACGGCTCACGATATTGATACCTTCAATTAACGCGCGGTTGGTTGAAGCAATTACTTCAAGCACTTTACCTTTTTTACCTTTATCGTCACCGGCAATAACTTGTACCATATCACCTTTTTTGATATGCAATTTTGCCTGTTTGTTAAATCTTCTTTCCATATTATAGTACCTCCGGAGCTAATGATACGATTTTCATGAACTGTTTTTCCCTAAGCTCACGAGCTACAGGGCCAAAAATACGAGTTGCTCTTGGTTCATCTTGTGCGTTCAATAATACACATGAGTTATCATCGAAACGGATATATGATCCATCGGCTCTTCTTACTTCTTTTTTGGTGCGAACAACAACAGCTTTTGACACTGCGCCTTTTTTAACACCTCCTGAAGGAATAGCAGACTTTACAGTCACAACTATTTTATCGCCAACAGACGCATAACGTCTTGCTGTACCACCCAATACTCTAATACAAAGTACTTCTTTGGCACCGCTATTATCGGCTACTTTTAAACGACTTTCTTGTTGTATCATCTTATTTAGCTTTTTCGATAACTTCTACTAATCTCCATCTTTTATCTTTACTCAACGGACGAGTTTCCATCAACTTAACGACATCGTTAATGCTGCACTCATTTTTCTCGTCATGAGCTTTGAATTTGGAAGTCATTTTAATGAACTTTCCGTACTTAGGGTGCATTACTTTACGCTCTACACTTACAACAATGGTTTTTTCCATTTTGTTGCTAAGCACTTTGCCAATAATCACCTTACGTGAATTTCTGGTTTCTACTGTGTTTTCCATTTTACTAATATTATTGAGCCTTAGCTGCAATGACTCTGCTTTTTTGCTCAGTAAGCAAACGAGCCACTAATTTCTTGCTATCTTTTATTTTAGCAGGACTTTCGATTGGAGAAACTGCATGGCTAAATTGTAATTTAGCTGTTGCCGATTTCTCTTCTCTGATTCTCCCAGCAAGTTCTTTATCCGTTAGTTCTTTAATTTCTGAGTTTTTCATGTTATTCTGAATAATCATTTTTAACGATAAACTTGGTAACAACAGGAAGTTTTTGAGAAGCAAGTCTCATAGCCTCTTTTGCTACTGCCATAGGCACTCCATCAGCTTCGAAAATGATGGTTCCAGGTTTACAAACAGCTACCCAGTATTCTGGAGCTCCTTTACCTTTACCCATACGTACTTCCGCTGGCTTTTTAGTCATTGGCTTGTCAGGAAAAACTCTGATCCATACTTGTCCTTCACGTTTCATGTAACGGTTCAAAGCAACACGAGCTGCTTCTAACTGTTTTCCGGTAAGGAAGCTTACTTCGATTGATTTTAAACCGAATGATCCGTAGGCAATCTCGTGACCACGTGTAGCGTTTCCGCGCACACGGCCCTTTTGCATTTTCCTATATTTGGTTCTTTTTGGCTGTAACATCGTCTTACAGTATTATGCTTAAATGTGTAAAATTATTTTCTTCTTCTATCGCCTGCACCTGCACCACCGGTGTTGCCACCTTTACGGTCTCCACTACCTCTACGGTCGTTTCCTCCACGTGCTGGTCTTTCCGGACGGTCACCTCTACGGTCGTTTCTTCTGTCGCCTGCACCACCTTTATTTTCAGGTGTGCTCAAACCTAAGTTTGGAGACAAATCACGTTTTCCATAGATTTCACCTTTACAAATCCATACTTTGATTCCGATTTTGCCATAAACGGTTAACGCTTCAGCAACTGTATAATCGATATCTGCACGTAATGTATGCAATGGTGTACGTCCTTCTTTGTAGCTTTCTGAACGGGCCATTTCGGCTCCACCCAATCGGCCGGATACTTGTACTTTAATTCCTTCAGCTCCCATTCTCATGGTTGAAGCGATTGCCATTTTTACAGCTCTTTTAAAAGAAACACGAGCTTGTAATTGGTTAGCAATGTTTTCACCTACTAAAGCAGCATCAAGTTCCGGACGTTTGATTTCAAAAATATTGATTTGAACATCCTTCTTTGTTAACTTCTTGATTTCTTCTTTAATCTTATCAACCTCAGCTCCGGCTTTACCTATTACGATACCCGGACGAGATGTGTGAATCGTAATGATAATACGTTTAATCGTACGCTCAATAATGATTCTCGCAACACCTCCTTTAGAGATACGAGCATTCAAATATTTTCTGATTTTTTCGTCCTCAATCAGTTTTTCGGCTGTGTTCTTTCCACCGTACCAGTTAGATTCCCAACCACGTACAATACCAAGTCTTAATCCTATCGGGTTTACTTTTTGTCCCATTGTATTTACTTTTTTATGCTTCGGTTGCTGTTTCTACTACAGCTGTTTGTGCAGCCGCCTTACTATCTACAATTAGCGTAACGTGGTTTGAACGTTTTCTAATTCTGTGTGCACGCCCTTGTGGAGCCGGCAATACTCTTTTAAGCATTGCACCGCTATCAACAAATACTGTTTTCACAAATAACTCAGCATCTTCAACACGAGCACCTTCATTTTTTTGACCCCAGTTAGCCATAGCTGAAAGTAACAGTTTTTCAACACGAGGAGCGCTTTCTTTTGCGTTGTTGAAACGTAAAATATGCAATGCCTCTTCTACTTTTTTACCTCTTATAAGGTCAACGATCAATCTCATTTTACGAGGTGATGTCGGGCAATTATTTAATCTTGCTACTGCTTCCATTGTTAGTCTTTTTTAACAGGGTGAGATTTGAATGTACGTGTAGGAGCAAATTCACCTAATTTGTGACCTACCATGTTTTCGGTTACATACACCGGGATAAACTTGTTACCGTTGTGTACTGCAAATGTTTGTCCTACAAAATCCGGAGAGATCACTGATCTTCTAGACCAAGTTTTGATGACAGTTTTTTTATTAGACTCGATTACTACACCAACTTTTTTCTCAAGTTTAGCGTCAATGTAAGGTCCTTTTTTGAGTGAGCGTGCCATATCTTATTTCTTTCTCTTTTCGATGATGAATCTGTTAGAATATTTCTTCGGAGTACGAGTTTTGTACCCTTTAGATTTTATACCGTTACGTGAACGTGGGTGACCTCCTGAAGCTCTACCTTCACCACCACCCATCGGGTGATCCACCGGATTCATCGCTACCGGACGAGTACGCGGTCTGCGACCTCTCCAACGGTTTGCACCGGCTTTACCCATACGCTCTTGGTTGTGATCAGGATTTGAAACCGAACCGATTGTAGCTGAACAAGCAACTAAGATCATACGTGTTTCACCTGAAGCCAATTTCACGATTGCATATTTACCATCACGGTTTAACAATTGTGCAAATGAACCTGCAGAACGAACCAACTTTCCTCCACAACCTGGAAGCAATTCAATATTATGAATAACTGTACCCAATGGAATTTCCGAAAGTGGTAATGTATTACCGATTTCAGGAGCTGAACCCGGACCACTTACTACAGTGGTTCCTGCTTTCAATCCGTGTGGAGCTACAATATATCTTTTCTCGCCATCAACATAGTGCAATAATGCAATACGTGCGCTGCGGTTTGGATCGTACTCAATTGAATGCACTGTTGCAGGGATTGATTTTTTCTCACGAATAAAATCAATGATACGGTACATTTGTTTGTGCCCTCCACCCATGTATCTCATGGTCATTTTACCGCTGTCATTACGACCACCGCTTCTTGTTTTTGCTACTAGCAAAGACTTCTCAGGAGTAGATTTAGTAATCTCCTCAAAGGTGTTCACGGCTTTAAATCTGGTACCGGCTGTTACGGGTTTAAATTTTCTAATTCCCATTGCTTAATTATATATTTTGGAAGAAGTCAATTGTTTGACCGTCTTTCAATGTAACAATTGCTTTTTTGAATGCTGGTTTTCTTCCTTCGAATAAACCTTTTTTAGTAAAGCGTGATTTTGCTTTACCAGCATAGTTCATCGTACTGATTCCTGTAACATTTACGGTGTACATTTTCTCAATAGCTTTGATGATTTCTGGCTTAGATGCTGATTTAGCTACTAAGAACCCGAAATGTCCCAACTTCTCACTGTGAGCAGTTGACTTTTCAGTTATTAAAGGCTTTTTAAGTATGCTCATTATTTTGCTGAATTTAAAATTTCCTCAATAACTGCTACAGATGTATCAACTAAAATCAATCTGTTTGCAGCCAAAATCTCGTAAGTATTCAAGTCTCTTGCAGTCATCACTTTTGCTTTAGGGATGTTTCTGCTCGATCTGTAAATACTGTCGTTGTAATCAGGAATTACCATTAAGGTTTTTTCTGTATTCAACTTTAAGTTATTCAAAATTGACAAGTATTGTTTGGTTTTAGGGCCATCAATATTGAAACTTTCAAGAACTGTAATATTGTTTTCTTTCGCTTTGTAAGTCAATGCCGATTTACGTGCAAGTTGTTTCAATTTTTTGTTCAATTTGAAACTGTAATCGCGTGGACGTGGTCCGTGGATACGCGCTCCACCTACTCTTGTTCCGCTTTTTACACTACCCTTACGTGATCCACCGGTACCTTTTTGCTTGTGCAATTTTTTGGTTGAACCGCTTACTTCACTTTTCTCTTTTGCTTTATGAGTTCCTGTACGTTGGTTAGCAAGGTATTGCTTAACGTCAAGATAAATAGCGTGATCGTTTGGCTCTACACCAAATACGGTCTCAGAAAGCTTTACTTTTTTACCGGTTTCTGTTCCGGCTGTATTTAATACTGCTAATTCCATCACTATTTCTCAATTAATAAAAATGAACCATTATGACCAGGAACACTTCCTTTTACAACTAATAAGTTTTGCTCTTTCAAAACTTTTAAAATTTCAAGGTTGGTCTTTTTCACACGTACACCACCCATACGACCAGCCATGCGCATTCCTTTGAATACACGTGAAGGATCAGATGAAGCACCTAATGAACCCGGAGCTCTCAAACGATTGTGCTGACCATGCGTTTGCATACCAACACCACTAAATCCGTGACGTTTAACAACACCTTGAAAACCTTTACCTTTTGAGGTACCTACTACGTCAACGAATTCGCCTACTTCGAATAAATCAACCTCTATCGATTGACCTAATGCAAGTTCGGTTTCAAATCCTTTGAATTCGGCCAACTTCGATTTAGGAGTCGTGTTAGCTTTAGTGAAGATTCCTTTTTGCGCAGCGGGAGTGTTTTTTTCTTTCCTATCTCCATACGCTAGCTGAACAGCTTGGTAACCATCTTTATCGTTGGTTTTTACTTGTGTTACTACACAAGGCCCTGCTTCGATAATTGTACAAGGAATTTGTTTCCCTGTATTATCAAAAACGCTGGTCATGCCCACTTTTTTACCTATTATTCCAGACATAATATCTTAATCTCTTT
>CALRRW020000118.1:0-5453 GCA_943370695.1 Comamonas sp. lk
GGAAAGAGAAGGATTAGGGGTTAGTGATTAGTGGACAGGGAATAGGGAAATGAATATCCCAAGTTATTGGGAACTAAAATAAGAAATAATAATGCAGCTAACGGCAGAAAGCCAATAGCTAAAAGCAACATATATGGGAGAAACAACCTTACAAGCAATTCCGCAAAACTGGTACTTACTGTTGAGTACATTCCTGTTTTGCATCGGTGTTATCGGAGTACTGTTCCGCAGAAACGCCATCATTATTTTAATGTGTGTGGAGTTAATGCTCAATGCCGTAAACCTGTTATTGGTTTCTTTCTCGGCATACAGCGGCAATTCCGATGGACAGGTATTTGTATTCTTTATCATGGTGGTAGCCGCAGCCGAAGTGGCCGTGGGGCTAGCATTGCTGGTAAGTATTTACCGCAACGTAATGAGCACCGATATTGATGTATTGAGTAAACTAAAAGGTTAATTAAAAGGGGTTAGGGATTAGTGGACAGGGATTAGAAAAAAATCTGCGGAATTTGCGAGATCTGCGGGAAGCAATAACGAAAGACAAACAGCTAAAGGCTATCCCGAAACTTCGGGAGCCAACCAGCAAAACATAAAAAAAAGAGAAACGTGACTGAACAAATTTTACAAGATTCATTATTCATTTTACCCGGAATCCTCATTCCGTTGTTTCCATTAATTGGTTTTTTAATCAATGGACTGTTTGGTAAATATTTGCCCAAAGCCTTTACGGGTTGGATAGCCACTGCGGCTATACTGGCATCGTTCATTACAACATTGTATGTGTTTATGAAACTGGATGCAGGCAATGCGGTTACCATCGATTTATTTCAATGGATAGCTTTCTCGAAAGTAAATATCGGGTTCTCGTTTTTAATTGACCCGTTAACGGTTGTGATGTTGCTGGTGATTACCGGAATCGGATTCCTCATTCACCTCTACTCTGTTGGCTACATGCACGATGACGAAGGTTTCACACGTTTCTTCACATACCTCAACCTGTTTATCTTCTTTATGTTGCTGCTGGTAATGGGCAGTAATTACCTGGTGATGTTTATCGGATGGGAAGGTGTTGGTTTGTGTTCATACTTATTAATCGGATTTTGGTTTAAAAACGATGCTTATAACAATGCTGCTAAAAAAGCATTTGTGATGAACCGCATCGGTGACCTTGGATTTTTGCTGGGCATGTTTTTTATCCTGTTCAATTTTGGAACACTGGAATACAAAGCTGTGGCCGAACAAGCTGCAATGCTTACACCCAATAGTATGTTACTGGTGGCTATTACCTTATTGCTGTTTGTGGGTGCAATGGGAAAATCGGCACAGTTACCGTTGTACACCTGGTTACCGGATGCAATGGCCGGCCCTACTCCTGTTTCGGCATTGATACACGCAGCTACCATGGTTACTGCCGGTATTTATATGGTGGTTCGTTCCAATGTATTATTTGCCATGGCTCCACATACCCTTGATGTGATATTGGTGGTGGGTGTTGCCACTTCCGTTTTTGCTGCGGTTATTGGTTTAATGCAAAACGATATTAAAAAAGTATTGGCTTACTCTACAGTGTCGCAATTGGGTTTAATGTTTGCTGCGCTTGGTTTAGGAGCTTTTGAAAGCGGAATGTTCCATGTGGTAACACACGCGTTTTTTAAAGCTTGTTTGTTCCTGGGTTCGGGTAGTGTGATTCATGCATTGCATGGCGAGCAGGATATTCGTAAAATGGGTGGACTCAAAAAACTCATCCCTGTTACGTTCATTACATTCATCATTGCTTCATTGGCTATTTCGGGCTTCCCGTTATTATCAGGTTTCTTTTCCAAAGACGAAATTTTAGCGCATGCTTTCGAATCTAACAAATTAATTTGGGCGGTGCTTTCCATCAGTTCAATGATTACTGCATTTTATATGTTCCGTTTGGTATACTTAACCTTTTACGGAAACTTCCGTGGTACAGACGAAACCAAAAAACATATTCATGAATCGCCTTTAACCATTACCATACCTTTAATTGTATTGTGTTTGCTATCGGTTGTGGGTGGTGTATTGGGATTGCCTGCGGTATTCCACGCTACCCATTTATTCAGCACGTACCTTTCTTCGGTTACCGAACCTTCAAAAGCTTTTTTACATGCACACGAAGCGGTATCTCATTCAACTGAAATCATGCTAATGTCGTTTGCCGGGTTAGCCGCTATTGCTTCCATTGTATATGCTTACCAGAAATATGTAAAAAAAGCAGAACAACCTGCAGACGAAGCTACCTTAACAGGTTTCCCGAAATGGGTTTCGAATAAATTTTATGTAGATGAGTTGTATGATAAAGTTATTGTGAAGCCAATGCTTGTACTGTCTGATTTATGTATGGTGTTGGTTGATAAATTGATTATTGACCTGGCGGTAAACTTTGTGGCATGGATTGTTGGGTTTACAGGAAGAATGTTGCGTTTGCTGCAAACCGGTAATACCGGGTTCTACATTTTTGCTATGGTTTTAAGTATGGTTGTATTATTTGTAATTAGGTTGCTCGCATAAACATGATGATAACATTATTTCTTTTAGGCTTTCCGTTACTGGCTTCATTGCTGGTATTAGCCGCTGGTAACAAATTGGCCGCAAAACTGGCACTTGCTTTATCTGTTGTGCAATTGGGCATTACCGCCTATGCTTATTGCCTGTTTAAACAACAAGGTGCAGAAGCCTTTTACTTTTTCAGGGAATGGATCAGTAGTCCCAAAATATCCATTCATTTAGGTGTTGATGGGTTGAGTTTATTAATGCTTGCATTGACAAACTTCCTCACTCCGCTGATTGTGTTAAGTGCGTTCAACAGAACAATAGAACGTGCTGCAGGGTATTTTTCACTCATCCTGTTAATGCAATTTGCGCTCAACGGAGTGTTTATGGCAATGGATGGTATGTTGTATTATATCTTCTGGGAACTGGCACTGATTCCAATTTATTTTATTGCCTTGCGCTGGGGCGGACCCAACCGTGTACCGGTTACCTTAAAGTTTTTCATCTACACCTTAGCGGGTAGTTTATTAATGCTTTTCGGGTTTATCATTTTGTATTCAAACAATCCGAACCAATCATTTGATATCCGCGATTTGTATAGTCATGCGGTTTGTGCATGCAAACAAGGATGGTTGTTCTGGACATTCTTCCTGGCCTTTGCCATCAAAATTCCGATTGTACCTTTCCACACCTGGCAAGCCGACACTTACAAAGAGGCTCCAACACAAGGAACCATGTTGCTGTCGGGCATTATGCTTAAAATGGGAACGTATAGTTTATTGCGCTGGTTATTGCCTATCCTTCCGGCAGGTGTTGCCGAGTGGGGCCCATTGGCCATCACGTTATGTGTGATTGGAATTGTGTATGCATCGGTAATTGCCATCATGCAAAAAGACCTCAAGAAATTATTGGCCTACTCATCTGTGGCACACGTTGGCTTAATTGCTGCCGGAATATTTGCTTTGAATATGCAAGGGTTCCAGGGAAGTGTGGTGCAAATGCTGGCACATGGTGTCAATGTAATCGGACTCTTCTTTTGTGCCGATATCATTTTGAACCGCACCAATACGTTAAATATTGATTCGCTTGGTGGTATCCGAAGCCTTGCTCCGAAGTTTAATACCCTCTTTATGATTGTGGTATTGGGAAGTGTTGCTTTGCCTTTAACCAATGGATTTATCGGTGAGTTTTTATTGTTGTTTGGCGTATACGAATACAATACCTGGTTATCGGTATTTGCAGGACTTACCATTATTTTGGGAGCCGTATATATGTTGCGCATGTTCCAACGGGTGATGCTTGGAAACGTAAGCGAACAAACAACAAGCTTCCCTGATTTATTGTGGAACGAAAAAATTGTATTGGGTGTGATTGCAGCTGTTGTGATTGTTTTGGGCATTTACCCGAAACCAATTTTTGATATAGCCGAACCCGCCCTGCAAATCATATTAGACAAATCAATCATCAAGTAAATACGAATGCCACAGATTAGCACAGATTGATTGAAAAGAACCGATTAGCTAATATGAACAGACAACATTCGAATCTGTGATAATAAAGACCAACGACAACACAAGTAAATCTGTGCTAATCATTGGCAATAAAAAATAGGAGAACATGAACACATTAATTTATACATCTTGCCTTGGGTTATTTTGCTTATTAGCCGAAATACTGAACCTGCGTAAACTTTTAATACCAGCCGTAATCATTGCCATTACCGCCATTTTTGGGGTGAACTATATGGAATGGAACCAAAGTGGTTCGTTTTACAACGACATGGTGCGCATTGATCATTTTTCGGTTGCGTTCAGTGCCCTTGTATTAATTATTGGCTTGCTCATTTTTGTGCTTTCGGCCGATTATTACAAAAACGAACAACAACATATAAGTGATTATCTGGCGATTTTGATTTTCACCCTTTGCGGTGCGTTAATCATGTTATCATTTTCAAACATGGCCATGTTGTTTTTGGGAATCGAAATCCTTTCCATCTCGTTGTACATTATGGCGGGCAGCAAACGTTTTGATACCAAATCGAACGAGGCGGGCTTTAAATACTTTTTGATGGGCGCCTTTGCTTCGGGCTTTTTATTGTTTGGTATTGCCTTAATTTTTGGGGTAACCAACAGTTTCAACCTGCAAAAAATTGGTGAATATGTGATGAACCATGATGCCCAAACCATTAGCCCGTTATTCTATATCGGTATGATGCTGATGTTGGTGGCCATGTTGTTTAAGGTGGCTGCGGCACCGTTTCACTTTTGGAGTCCCGATGTATACGAAGGTTCGCCTGCATTGATTACAGCCTTTATGAGCACCCTTGTGAAGATTGCTGCTTTCGGTGCTTTGTACCGTTTGTTTGCAACCTGCTTTATCGGCACCTTAACGTATGCAAATGATACCTTGGTTATTGCAGCCATTGCTTCGTTGGCTATCGGAAACTTCACCGCGTTGCACCAAACCAATTTCAAACGACTGATGGCCTACTCGGGTATTTCGCATGCCGGTTATATGTTATTGGGCATTATTGGTTTGTATGCCGGTACAGCCTCTGCCCTGTTTTATTATTCGGCCGGTTATGCTTTTGCTACCATTGGTGCATTTGCCATTGCCATTCCGGTATTCCATGCCATGCAAAACGAAGGTATTGATGCCTTTAACGGTTTGGGTAAAAAGAATCCCTTGCTGGCAGTTTTGCTTACCATGAGCATGTTATCCTTAGCCGGTATCCCTCCTTTTGCAGGCTTCTTGGGTAAGTATTATATTTTTAGCAAAGCCATCCAAAGCGGCCATATGTATGTAACCTTGGTGGCGGTTATTGCTTCCATGATTGGTGCCTACTACTACCTAAAAGTAGTATTGGCTATGTACACCAAAGACGCTAACGATACCGAAATTGATGTATCGCCTGTGTATATGATGGTGGCTGTTTT
>CALRRW020000119.1:0-5437 GCA_943370695.1 Comamonas sp. lk
ATTTTATGCATCAGGCAGGATGAAATCGGAGATATGTGCTACAGTTTGCATGTGTTCGACATGCTCAAAAAACAGTTTCCGGATGCAAAGGTTTCGCTGTTGTGCAAGCCCTTTGCCATAACGTTGCTCAACAACAATCCGCATATCAATCACCTCACCAGCAATTTTAGCGACCTCATTCACACCTATGATGTAATCATTGATTTGCGGGGGTCGTGGCGGAGTATTTTGTTCGGCATCACCCATTGGCCCAAAATGCGTTTGGACCGGGCAACGGTGAGGTATGCAAACAGCCTCACCGGAAAACATCCACATGAAGTGATCACCAATTTGCAACTGGTGGAACCGATCATTGCGGAACACAATAGAAGTACGTCACCCAAAATTTATGTAAACAAAGCGGACCTCAAAAAAGCAGAAGACTTTTTGGTAGACCACCGGATAGGTGCTTTTGCCATATTGCATACAGGTGCCCGCAAAGTGCTGCGCCAATGGAACCAATACACCGCACTGGCCACCTACCTCAAAAAAGAACGAAACCTCAATATCATTTTCACAGGTGACCGTAACGAAATTGGGGATATCAAAAAACTACAATCTGCATTGCCGTTTGAAACGTATTCCATTGCCGGTCTTTTTAATTTAACGGAGTTATCGGCTATGTGTACGCTGGCAACCTTATATGTGGGAAATGAAAGCGGGCCGTTGCATATTGCCGCGGTAAGTGGTGTTCCCAGTATCGGATTGTACGGACCGGGCGAACCGGATGTGTTTTATCCGTGGGGAACCCAAACAGCTGTGGTACATCATGTGCTGGAATGCAACCCCTGCGACCAGGTACACTGTGTGCATCCCGACAATCCATGTATCAACCGAATTTCGCTTGCAGAAGTTATTGAGAAAGTGGAATTTTTATTGAACAAGTAAATGACTAATTTGGCTTTATGGTTTTACGGCTTTCTGTAAATTGTCTTCCACAAAACCATAGAGCTACAAAACCACAAACCACACATGGGACTCAAACGATTCTTCCACAAAGGCATTATAGAAGCCGGCTGCGATGAAGCCGGGAGAGGCTGCTTGGCGGGTCCTGTATTTGCGGCAGCCGTTATTTTGGATGAGCGCAATCCGATTATTGGATTGGATGATTCCAAAAAACTCACCGACAAAAAACGCATGTTGTTGCGCGCGGAAATTGAAGAAAAGGCACTCAGTTTTGGTGTGGCCATGCTCACCAACCAGGAAATTGATCAGCACAATATTTTGCGTGCATCGTTTATGGCCATGCACAAAGCCATTGAAAAACTCACAGGTGAACCGGAGTTATTGCTCATTGATGGCAACCGCTTTATTCCTTACAAAAAAATACAACACGAGTGTATCATCAAAGGAGATGGTAAATACCAAAGCATTGCAGCTGCAAGTATTTTGGCCAAAACCTACCGCGATGATTTTATGCGAAACATTCACCTGGAGTATCCTTATTATGGGTGGGACCACAATATGGGATACCCCACCATTGCACACCGTGATGGCATCAAACAATTTGGTGTCACTCCTTTTCACCGCCTGTCGTTTACCCTGCTGAGTGTAAACGACCAATTAACCCTACCGCTATAATGTTTTTTACATTTCACAACACAATTGAATTGCTGGGCATTGTTGCCTTTGGTGTATCGGGCGCATTATCGGCCATGCAAAAACGCCTTGATATTTTTGGGGTACTTGTGATTACGTTTATCACGGCCATTGGAGGCGGAACGTTGCGCGACATGCTCATTGGAAGTTTGCCGGTAGCCTGGATACTGGATGTGCAGGCTATTATCACCCTCATTGTAGCGTATTTACTCGCGTTGTTTTTTAACAAATACATCCGGTTGTATACGCATTTATTGTTTTGGTTGGATACCGCAGGTCTGGCACTTTTTTGTGTAGTAGCCATCGACAAAGGCATTGCATTTAACCTGCACCCCATGGTATGTGTAGCCTTGGGAACCATCACGGGTTGCTTCGGAGGGATTTTCAGGGATGTGGTGTTAAATGAAATTCCATACGTGTTTCGCAAAGATGTATATGCATCGGCTTGTATTGCAGGTGGCATTACTTTTTTTATCCTGCTGGAGTTTGTAGCCGACCGCAACCTGGTGAGCATCCTATCGGGAGTGGTGATTGCACTCATCAGGATAGGTGCAAAATATTTGGGCTGGCAAATGCCAAATATTTACGGAACCAAAAATATGGATGCGTAATTATTTCGTTTTTAAAACAGACTGCTGATGAACTAACTTACCATTGGCATCCATTAACCTTATATAATACATTCCTTCGGGTTGGTTCTGCAAATCAAATGAGGTATTCGAAAACGATTGCTTGAGAATTTGTTGACCTTGTTGGTTAAATATAAATAATGTTGCGTCTTTGCCTTGGTAACCAGTTAGGGTGTATATACCTGTTGTACTTGGGTTGGGGTAAATGGATATTGTTGGAGTTTGTGCTTTGCGTTCTTTTATTCCTGTGCGGTTTACCACACCCTCACTATCTGTTCTTACAAAATACACTTCGTCTAAATACTCAATATTGGATTGTGTTGTGCGTGCAAAGCTTAATCCACTCCCAATATACCTTCCGTCCTTGAGTTGGTATACTGAGTTTAATTCTCCATTGGTCTTTTTTATCCATTGGGTATTAAAATTGCTATCCAGTTTTTGTAAATATGGTCCTGCTATATAACCACCATCATTCGTTCGGCTGATGCATGTTGTATAAGGGATGGTGTCAGGTAAATCTTTTACATACGTTACTTTTCCTTCCAAATTCATGCGTAAGAAAGCTGCTGTATATGATGAATTTCCAAAATATGTCACACGACCTGCGCCTTCTAAACTTAAGCTGTCTTTGCTCCATAATACTCTGTTTGTATAAAATCCACCGGGAGGTAAAAAATCCATTGAATCCTGCCCCATTTTGGTAATTTTTTGAATGGCAAAAGTGGAATCAAGCCATACAAAATAACCGCTACTACCTATGCCAAATATAGCAAAATTGCTGTCGGGACTTTTCTCCAAAAAATTGCCAACGCCCCCTTCATTTGCCTGTGGATCATTAAACTCGGAAGGTGAAAAAATTTTCTTGTGTACCAAATCTAAGTTACTGTTTATTTCCAGCAATTGGGCGTATGTTTTCCCCGATGGGATATTGTATGTATATCCAAAAACAACAAACCGATTTGGACGATACTTTAGTTTTACCATTCCATCAGTCGCAGAAATGGGGCTTCCTTCGTACAACCTGGCTTTTACCAATTGCCCATTTTTAGTGTATTTGCCCACCCGGGTATTGCCCATGGAGCCTTGCAAACCTGCCGAGGTGTATCCGGCAATCAAAATATCGCCACTGTCGGTTTCTATAGCCTGCATTTGATTATCACCATCGCCTTCGTACCCATCGGCATTTATCCATTGGGTATGGCCACACGAATCTATTTTGATCAATACCAAATCGGATGGAACCCGCCCCCAATCAAAGGTGTCCCGATAACAAGTACCATACAGTAAATAGCCTCCGTCTTTTAACAATAATGTCTTTAGTCCCTCTAGGTTGCTACTGGGATAATATGGCCAAAATTTTTCATTAAAGCATTGCCCATAACTATTGCTGGAGAGAAAAATGATTAACAGTATGGAGAATTGTTTTTTCATTGTGTTAAAGATAATAACCACCACTGTTTTAATTACAGTGGTGGTTTGTTATTGTTTATTTGGCTATCACCAATTGTTTTTGATGGGATACACCAGTGACTTTATTTGTTATACTCACAATATACACTCCCGAAAGGTAATTATTTACGGGCAATAAAACATTACCATAATGTACCCCGTTGTAAACCCTATTTCCCATTATGTCTGTTATTTTTAAATCGTACTCATTTCCCAAAGGCAGCTGTATGGTTACTTGGCCGTGCGCTGGGTTTGGATATAGGGTAATGGCTAAGGCTTCTAATGCTTGTACGTTTTCTACCTGCACAGGATTGGTATTCGGTTCCTCGCCTCGCTTGGCATAACTTTGTTGGCACAAATAAAGGGTATTGTTTAGCATCCAGTCGTCCAATCGTTTATAAGGCTGCTGTGCATACTGGCCGCCTGTAAACACAAAGGTATATTTCATATTATCGGGCAATGTGGCCAGTACATCGGCAGTAATATAAACATACCCATCGGCCATTTGGTGAATAGGAACTACATCTGTTGAATACACCTGTCCATTATCAGCTTTTAGCTGAATCCCAAAATTGGTTGGTAAATCTGTCATACATGGCAATTGTTGCAATTTGAGGCGAAGTGCCAATGGCCTGTTTTCTGTATCCACAAAGCTGAGCCCTTCATACAACCATAATATAGCGCGGGCGGTGAAAATGGATGGGCCTGCATTGTATGGTTTTTGAGAAGCGATGGCTATGAGCGTACTTTTTTCGGTAGAATCCAAGGCTCGTTCTTCTTGCAAGCGGGCTGTTAATAAAATGGTGTATACGGTTATATAGTTTTGTTCATACACATCATCCGAAGCAATCATGCTTGTTAAAACCCCAAAAGCTTCTTCATCATTTCCACTCGTTGTCAATTGCTCCAGGTCTATCAATTTATTGACAAATGGATTATACACCAATCCACTATCCTTTTTTTCGCGTTCATAATTATACCATTGCTGCCATGTATCTATCTTATTATCTTTCATCAACGATTTACCGTATTGTAATTTAGGGTCATCATCCCTAGGGTCTATTACAATAAAATCTCTGCACAAATTAGGTGCTGCTATTGCAGGTTTAATATACCTCAGGTAAGGAGGCGCACCAGGGCTTGGTTGTAAATACACATCTGGAGCCATTGTCATCAGCCACTGATTGCGTTCCACTAATTCTAGTGCATTTTGTGGGGTAGCAGGATTTGATACATCATACAAATACAACTCAATATCTTCGGCAACGGTACTGCTGTAATAATTGTCTCTCGATTCTTTGCCGGGTAATCCATGGTTTATCCCTTTGGTGCGCATCGAATAATCTTTTAAGGATATTCCATTTACCACGTTTTTAAAATCATTGCAAACCATATCATTTCCATACCCGCTAAACTCACCAGCAATGCCCCTGCCCGCAGTTATGTTGTTTTTATGAAACAATGATTGCTCGGTATTGATGCTATGCACGCCTCTATTGCGCCATATGGTAGGATTGGTGCTGGTAATGCTATTCACAGCTGCCCGTAAACCATTAGAGTTACTGAATTGAATACCACTATTGTAATCGCTTAAGTTGGTATTAGACACGTAAGTGGAATATACCTTAATCGTATTGTTATCAATATCGGATATATCCGCCCTTGGGTTTCCTTTATTGTCTAAATACTTACCGTTATATTGTTTATTCATCATTTGATAC
>CALRRW020000120.1:0-5426 GCA_943370695.1 Comamonas sp. lk
CAATAACGATTGCACACTGCGCTCTTTATCTTCTACCAAGGCAACTTCTTCTTCCACGTATTTAATAAAGTCGTTTTCATCGGCAAAGGTGCTTTGCAGCTTGTCGCGCAGCTTCTCAAACAAATGGTCCTTGTTGGCTTTAAGCGTAATGCGGTCCTGCCAGTTCAGTTTAATTTTATTGAACAACTGATCAAGCGGTTCGTTGCTTTCAAATTCTTCGGCCACCAATCCAAGCTCGTCAATTTCGTGTTTCATTTCAATCAGGCGATTGATACGTTCTTGGCGTTTTTGCTTGTCGTCCAACAAATCACGTAACTCATTGCTTTTGCGGGCAATGGTTTTGGCAATTTGTTTTTGCTCGGTTTCGTATTTCTCTTTTTCGGCCATCAACTCTTTTACATCGGCCTTTAATTTATCAAGGGCTTTAACCATTGCAGGTTTAGCTTTGATGCGGGCCAATTTCACTTTGATGCCTTCAATACTTATTTGAAGTCCATTTAACTCAGCAGTCGATTTTTCAATATCTTTTACAACCTTTAACAAAGCCTCTTGCTGGTTTTTCTCTTCTTTTAAAGCAGCAAGCTCAGCTTTCAACTCATCCACATTTTTAAAATCTTTGATAACGATGTTTTTCGAAATATCAATCTGACCGTCAAAAATGGCTAAGGTTTGGCTTATCTTATGAATCTGTTTCATTACCTGGTCACCAGGTAAGCTGCTCACTTGTTCGCTTAAAATGGAGTTCAATAATTTACGGTTTTCTACCGAACCCGAAATTTTATTGATCAACAAATTGCTGTAATTTTTCACCTGCATTTCAATGCGGGCCACCTGCGAATTCACGTTCTCAATTTTGTTCTCAATCTGCGCGCTGCTCAGCTTTTGCAACTCCGCCATTGTAATGCGACTTTCTATTTCTTTACGTTGTTGGTCGTAATTGGCAAGCTGTTGGTTGAGGATATTAACCGGTTCGTAAGCGTCAATTTCTTTGAGCTCCATTTCCTTTTCCGAAAAGTATTGCGACTTGGCATTGATCTCTGCTTCCTTACCACCAATCTTCCGGTCGAGCTCTGCTTTTTGCGGAATCAGCTCTTCGTTCATTTCGGTATTTAAGCGGCCAATGGCTTTGTCTTTATCATGAAACTGAACCTGCAGTTCCGGCAAAGCATGGTTGTAGTTTTTATTGAAACCATAATACAATTCGCTGATGATGCGCGATTTGGCATTGTACTGGCTCACCAACTCTCTGAATTCATCAAACTCGTTTTTAACCGAGCGCAAATTGCGGATTTCGTTGTTAACCCGTTTCAGGTCGTTAATATCCTTTTTGTTTTTTTGCGAAAAGTTTAAGGTTTCGTTTTCACGGTTATCGGCAATAATTAAAGCCTCTTTAAGGTTTTTATTGGTGATTAACTTGGTGTTAATCAGGTAGCGGTAAATGCGCGAGAAGTTATTGCTGATACCTTCGCTGCGCACGCTATCATCCAGCCACACCACGGCATTGTTACGTTTACCGCGTTGGTATACAAACTGAAACACTTCACGTTTGTCTTTAAACATCTCCAGGGCAAGTCCCGAAGCGGCAATTTTTTCTTTTACCTCTTCAAACTTTAAGAGACGTTTGTCTTCATCCACAAAAAATTCCTCTTTGTACTCACTTTCAAAGCGGTAGTACTCCAGGTTGCTTTCGTTGTCGCGTTTGACAATAATGCTGTAATACGATTTTTTGAAAACCTCGAAAACGATAAAGCTTTGGTTGGCATTGGGGAAATAATGGTGAATGGTTTCCTTATCACCTTTACGGTTACCGCTAAACGACATTTTTTGGCCATCAATGATAAAGAGAAAATTGAGGGCATAAATGAGCGTACTTTTTCCAATATTATTAGGACCAACCAATTGCAACGAGTCGCAATCGTCCAGCCTTAACTCGGCTTTTCCGTAAACTTTTGAATTGAGAATAATGAGTCTGGTGAGCATGTCGTATTGCTTAATTAAAGCAGCAAATTAGGCAACCGGTTTCAGCAGTTATCTACCTTTTTTGCACAGTTTGGTACCTTTGCTGTTCCCCTCATTTGGAGATTTGGGGCTCAGTCCATTAGCCGCATAAAGAAATCTTTTATGGGTGCGATTGTGAAAATTAAGCCACTTAGGTTATAATGCGAAATATTACGATTTCATGAAGTTAATTTTTACCATTTCGTCCATCTTGCTGCTTTCGTTAACTGTTTCGGCTCAAATTTCAATTACGAGTTCCCAAGGATATTTTCCGGGCGATGGTTATTATTTTCAGCCCTGTAATTCTTCCGGGGCAAATTTAGGTGCTGCCGGAGAAAATGTAACCGTCAGTTTACCCAGCCTTCAAAGGATTGGGTTTGCCAATTCAAGACCTTTCAAAAGTCCTTCCGAAACATCATTTGATTCAATCTTTCCGGAGGCAACGGTGGCCAGTCCTTTGGGTGGAGATGCTTATACCTATTACAAAGTGAGCGAATCCAAACAAGAGTTGCTGGGAACCGGAATGAGCAATTCAATATTAAAATACAGTAATCCTATGACAATGATTTTATTCCCAATGCATTATGGGGATTCGATTGGGGATGAGTATGCTGCATCCTATAACCAGGATAGTTTTGACGTACACCGCGGTGGAACGATTTCAATAGTTGCCGATGCTTGGGGAAATATAACCACTCCGGCCGGTACGTTTCCATACCTCCGTTTGAAAGTTTACCAATATACTCTTGATACCTTTTACAAGTTGGGTCAAAATACGGGTATTACAACAACCGAAACATTTACCTATCATTATATAGGCACAAACTCAAAAGCGCCCTTGTATTCATATAACGAAGTATACTCGGGCGGTAGTTATATGCAGTCTGCTTTTTATGCAGTTAATGTTACCAATACAAGTATTTATGAATCAGCAGAGCAGGAATCAGCTTCTGTTTATCCTAACCCTGTTAGCGCTGAATTGAACGTTAATTTCACGCTGAAACAATCGAGTAATGTATCCATTCGGGTTGTTGATATGACCGGTAAAGAAGTGGCTACCATGGCTGATTCGTTTTTCAAAGCAGGCAAGCACATCCTTTCGGTTAACATTGAAACATTACCAACAGGGATGTATGCTGCAATCATTATTGCTGATGGGACCCGGCAAAAGGTGAAGTTTATTGTTGAATAACACACCTTTTTCTGTTCGTCACAGGTTTTATTATTCCGCATTTTCGCGCACTCCGAAATTCGCAGTATATTTTGATATTGTAGAGATGCCTTATGGTTTTAACAAACGCAGCCATGCCGCTGAACGCCTGATGCTGAAAGCAAGGGCAGAAGGAACATTCAACAAAGAGAATGCACAAAACAACACCGGAGAGTTGGGTATTCCCGTTTGTGGTTCAGGAGAATAGACTTTGTGTTATCACTAATCAGAAGCTCCCCACGATGGGAAAAGTTGTTTGCTTGTTCAATTAAAGGTAAAATCAAATTATCAACAGTGATGATGTATAACATCCTACCGCAACCTCATTTTATTTGTGAATGAAATTCAGTTAATTGCGCACGTTATGAAAGTATTACTAAAATATACGCTGATAGTGTTCCTGCCTTTCAGCATTGCGGCTCAGCAATGGACCAAGGTTACATCTATTCCCTCTTTTCCGAAAGAAGATCGCCAGATAACTGCTGTTAAATACCAGCTTTTAAGCATCGATCTGGATGAATTGAAAGATGTGCTGATGGCCGCTCCGGTTGAATTTACAGCAGGTGCTGCTCAAAAGAAAGTAGAAGTACTACTGCCTGCTCCTGATGGCAGTATGCAACGTTTCCTGGTTTGGAACTCTCCGGTAATGGAAAAACCTTTGGCCGAACAGTTTCCCCAGATACAAACATTCTCGTGTAAAGGTATTGATGATGTGTATGCCAGCGGACGGTTGGACTTTACCGAAAAAGGCTTTCATGCAATGATTATGACACCCACCGGATCGTGGTTCATTGACCCTTATGTAAAAACAACAACCTCAGTTTACCAATCCTATTATAAAAGAGATTTTACAACCGATAAGGTGTTTGAGGAAGCAACCATATTGCAGGACAATCCGGGTGACGGTATGAAAAAGCAGGGAGGCGTTTCAGCACCCGCAGCTCCTCGTCAAACAATGGCGAGCGCCAACAGATCAAACGGAACACAATTATATACATACCGCATTGCCATTGCCACTACAGGAGAGTATTCAACTTTTCATGGCGGCAGCACTTCGGGTGTATTGAGCGCCATTGTTACAACACTCAACAGGGTAACCGGAGTATACCGCACAGAGGTGGGTGTGAGCTTTAACCTGGTGGCCAATAATACCTCAATCATTTACCTCAATTCATCAACTGACCCGTACACGAATAACAACGGTGGCACAATGCTTACCCAAAATCAGACAACACTCACAAGTGTAATAGGTTCCGCCAATTATGATATCGGGCATGTGTTTAGCACCGGAGGTGGAGGTGTTGCTTACCTGGCTTCGGTATGTATGTCGAGCAATAAAGCGGGTGGTGTAACGGGTTCATCTTCTCCGGTGGGCGATCCGTTTGATATTGATTATGTGGCGCATGAAATGGGCCATCAGTTTGGAGCCAATCATACCTTTAACGGCAACACAGGTTCATGCAGCGGAAACAGGAATGCATCCACGGCATATGAACCCGGAAGCGGAACAACCATTATGGCTTATGCTGGCATTTGCAGTCCGCAAAATACACAATCCAATAGCGATGCTTATTTTCACTCAACAAGTTTTGATGAAATCATTACCAATATTACAACAGGTGCAACGGGTTCAACCGGCTGTGCGGTGATTACGGCTTCGGGAAACAATCCGCCTGCAGCAACCGTGGCCGGAACGGCTTACACCATTCCGGTAGGAACACCTTTTGTGTTAACAGGTGCTGGCATCGACCCCGATGGTGACCCGGTTACTTATTACTGGGAACAATTTGATCTTGGTGTTTCATCGGCACCCAATACCCCGGCCAACCCGGGGCCACGGTTCAGAAGTTATTCGCCCACAACAGGCCCTTCGAGGATTATCCCGAATTACGGCAATATCCTAAACGGAACAACTCCCGTTGGTGAGATTTTGCCTACAACGGCACAAACAGCAAGGTTCCGTTTTACGGTACGCGACAATAATATAAACGGAGGAGGAGTAACCTATGATGCAAATTATACAACAGTTACCTTTTCGGGTACCGCACCTTTTGCTTATTCGGGTTCGCTGATTTTTGCACCGGGCGCTACTTCTCAGATTCTTTGGAACGTAAGCGGAACAAATGTTAGCCCCGTAAATTGTGCGCTGGTGGATATTTACATGTCAACCGATGGGGGACTCACGTATCCGCATACCCTTGCCAGTGCAACGTCCAAT
>CALRRW020000121.1:0-5379 GCA_943370695.1 Comamonas sp. lk
ACCGGAAATAGAAACAATGCATCTACCCAACCCGCAAATTCGGGAAACAGGAACACCCCTTCCACGCAACCCGCAAATCCAGGCAATACAGGAGGAAGAAACAATGCATCCACCCAACCCGCCAAACCAAACAATGGCGGAAACAATATAAACAGCAACAATAAAAACGTAAACATTAACAATACCCACAATACGGTTGTTGTGCGTCCAAGCCCGCATCCATACCATTATCCCCCTCTTGTTCACGGAGGTCATGCATATTATTGCCATGCACCCTATCATTACCATCCATACCATCCTTATTATTACGGACCAGCTTATCACCCATGGGGATTTTTTGTAGCTACAGTTGCCGTAACAGCTATTATCATTAGCTATGAAAATCAAAAATACTATTACAGCCAGGGCGTATATTATGTTTCGAGCAATGGTGGTTATACCGTTGTTGCGCCTCCTCCCGGTACAGTTGTTACAACCCTTCCGGAAGGTTCACAAACGGTAGTGATAAACGAAACAACCAACAATTACTACTACGGTGGCACCTATTATGCAAAAGCCGACTCGGGTTACACAGTTGTTCCACCAACAGCAGGAACTGTTGTTGAGCATTTACCCGAAGGTGGTAAAGAAGAAAAGGTAGGCGATATTACTTACGTAAAAGTAGGGGAAACATATTACCAACCCATTCAAAAAGATGGCAAGGATATGTATGAAGTTGTTGAGGTAAAAAATGTAGAAGACACAACCAAATAAAATTACCAGCCGCCTCCCAATGCTTTGTATAATGAAACCAAAGCATTGTGTTTTTGCTGCAAGATGATTGATTCCTGTAGTTCCGCATCAAACAAATTGTTTTCCTGTATCAGTACTTCAAGGTAAGAGGTGTAGCCCGTGTTGTACCGCTGGTTGCTTAAGTCGAGCGCTCGTTTAGCCGCTTCTACCTGCCGCTTGCGTGCATCATATTCTTCACCCAGGTTACTGAATTGCCCCAGTGTACTTTCTACTTCGGCAAAAGCAATCAATACCACCTGTTCGTATTGCAACAACGATTGCTCCGCTCTTCTACGCTCCACATCAACCTTTCGTTTGTTTTGCCCAAAAGCAAAGATAGGCCCTGCGATACCCGCACCCACACCGTTGTAGAGCGAATTACTACCCACCAAGGTAGAAAGTTGCGGACTTGCCATACCCAGTACCGCGGTTAAACTCAATGTAGGAAAACGATTGGCCTGTGCAATACCGATTCGATTGTATTGCGCGGCAACTGCAAATTCTGCTGCTTGTATATCGGGTCTGCGTTCCAGCAACTCAGAGGGTAAGCCAACCGGAATAGCCGGTGGAAGTTTTTGTTCGTAATTGGTTTTGCCCCTGATAATTTGCCCCGAACTTTTACCACACAAAACGTTCATATTGTTTTCGATGGTTATCAATTGTCGCTTAAGATTCGGTTTCATCGCTTCGGCAATGGCAAGTTGTTGTTGGGCCTGCAGCTTATCTATTTCGGCAATGTATCCTTTTGAAAACCGTTCACTGATAATGCGCAACGATTCTTTGCGCGAAGTAATCGTGCGTTCGGCAATCGCATAGCGGTTATCCAAATCGCGCAGCAAAAAATAATTAGCTGCAACTTCTGCTATCAAACTTACCTGCACATTTTTGCGTACCTCCTCACGTGATAAATATTCATTAACAGCCGACTCCTTTGCATTGCGGATTTTACCAAACAAATCTATTTCCCAGTTTAATGTTGCCTTGGCCTGAAACACATTTATGTTTTGTGCAATAAATGCTTGCTGTGCATTGGTTCCTGCATTCGCAAAATTGGCCCCTGCGCCATAATTTAGCTGCGGCAACAAATTAGATTTAACAATGGCTGCAGATGCTTTTGCTTCCTCCACCCTTGCTATGGCAACGCGTAAATTCTTGTTGCTGTCGAGCGCAAGTTTAATGAGTTGCTTCAGTGCTTCATCTTCATAAATATCGAACCATTTTGCGGCCGTGATACTATCTTTATTACCCGGCAATTGAGTGTATTCCAACTTGCTGCCAACTTCATCCGGGCGCTCATATTTAGGACCAACCTTACACGATGATACAAATGCTATTACAAACAAAAACAGTATTACCCTACTCATATTTTTGCCTCCTTATTTTTTTTGCCGCTCGATAATTTATCAACCATTACGTACAATGCCGGAATTAATATGACACCAATAATTGTTGAAACAAGCATTCCACTGAATACAGTAACACCCATTACCTTTCGCGCCTCTGCGCCTGCCCCTGTTGCCCTCAGCAACGGCACTACGCCCAATATAAAAGCAAAAGACGTCATGATAATTGGACGGAAACGCATTTTTGCGCCTTCAATTGCAGCATCAAGTACCGGCATCCCTTCTTCCTTTTTCATTTTTGCAAACTCTACAATCAAAATCGCATTTTTTGCATTCAATCCGATAAGCATCACCAACCCGATTTGTGCAAACACATTGTTGACGAAACCTGCTGCAAATAATCCTGTAATAAACAATCCAAGCAATGCACCCATAATAGCCCATGGTGTTCCAAGCAAAACACTAAAAGGCAACGACCAGCTTTCATACTGTGCAGCCAAAATCAGAAACACAAAAACAAGCGCCATTAAAAACACCATGTTTCCTTTTCCCGAAGCAGCTTTTTCCTGGTACGACATATTTGTCCAGTCGTACCCTATTTCATTTGGCAATACTTCTTTGGCAACCTCTTCCAATGCCCTCAAAGCATCATCGCTGCTGTAGCCCGGAGCAGGTGTTCCGTTAATTTCGGCAGCACGATACATATTGTAACGCACCGTAAAGTCGGCACCCGAAGTATCATTTACTTTTACAAGCGTATTGATGGGAATCATATTGCCATCCCTATCACGCACAAAATAATTGCTCATGTCTTCCGGTTTCATGCGATACTCCGGCTCTGATTGAACATACGTGCGGTACTGCCTTCCATAACGGTTAAAGTTATTGACAAACGCCCCTCCCATGTATGCCGAAACAGTTGACGTAGCATCATTAATTGTTAATCCCAGCTTTTGTATTTTTTCCCTGTCGAGGGCAATTATTTTTTGAGGAACATTGGCGCGATATTGGGTAAAAGCAGCTCCAATCTCAGGCCTTTCATTGGCCGCTGCAATAAATTTGCGTGTGCATGCATCAAGGAATTGGGGTGTGCCCCCACTCTTATCCTGCAATACCATTGAGAAACCCGAGCCTGTTCCCAATCCCGGAATAGGCGGTGGCTCAAAGGCTACACAAGTAGCCTCGGTAATGCCCAACATCATTCTTTTATTTAGCTCCGCTACAATTTGTTTTGCCGTTTTTTCACGCTCTTCCCATGGCTTAAGTTGTAAAAACACCGTTGCATAATTGGTGTTGCTCGAGAAGGTAAAAACATTTAATCCATTAATAATATTGTAGGAACGTAATTCCGGAATTTGGGATAATATTTTTTCCAGTTTAACACTCACCTTATCTGTTCTTTCCAAAGATGCAGCATCTGGTAATTGCATGCTCATCATAAAATATCCCTGATCCTCTTCAGGCACAAAACCTGTGGCCAAGCTTTTTCCCAACAACCCTGCAGCAATGGTAATGGCAACAAGCATAATAACCGTAAAACCTAATTTGCGGGCGCTGAATCTTGCCACGCTTGCATAGCCATTGGTAAATTTATCGAATCCCTTATTGAATTTATCAAACTGACGTTGCAACCAGTTTTTCTTGTCGCTTTTGGGTTTGAGTAAAAGCGCTGCCAGCGCTGGGCTCAGCGTTAATGCATTAAAGGCCGAGAAGGCAACAGAGATGGCAATGGTAATGGCAAATTGCTGGTACAACAATCCAGTAATGCCACCCGCAAGGGCAACCGGAACAAACACTGCAATTAAAATTAAGGCAATGGCGATTACCGGACCACCTACTTCTTTCATTGCCTTAAAGGTTGCTTCCTTGGGATCCATTCCATGTTCAATATGGTGCATTACAGCTTCAACCACCACAATCGCATCATCCACTACAAGTCCGATGGCAAGCACCATTCCCAATAAGGATAATACATTCACTGAGAAACCCAATAATGGAAACAAAATGAATGTTCCGATTAACGAAACAGGAACCGTGAGTAACGGAATAAGCGTAGCCCGCCAATCTTGTAAAAACAGGAACACAACCAAAATTACCAGTAATATGGCTTCAAATAAAGTATGTATAATTTCATCAATACCTGCGGTAACGGCTTCTGTTGTATCTACCGAAACCGTGTATTCAATTCCATCCGGAAAAGAAGCCTTCAGCTCTTCCATTTTTTTCTGTGCAAGCTGTGCTACTTCCAGTGCGTTTGATCCCGGAACCTGAAACACCGAAATGGTGGCTGCTTCTTTACCATTCACCCGGCTAAATGTTCCGTAATCCTGTATACCCAATTCAATGCGGGTAACATCTTTAAGTCTTACTTTACCGCCCTCAGCATTGGAGCGGATAATAATATTGCCAAATTCTTCTTCGGTAATCAGTCGGTCCTGCAAACGGGCCGTGTAAGTAAACTGATTTCCGGATATTGCCGGAGCCCCCCCAAACTGGCCACCCGGCACAATTTCATTTTGATCTTTAATAGCTTTGATAATATCCTGAATGGTGAGGCCAAGTTTCGCCAACACATCCGGTTTTACCCACACACGCATCGAATATTCCGAACCACCAAACACATTTACCTTACCCACACCCTTAATTCGGGCTAGGTCATTTACAATATTGATGTAAACATAATTGGTCAAAAACTTTCCGTTGAATGCCGGGTTTTTTGAATACACCGAAAACATAATAAGCGGAAACGGCAATGATTTTTGGGTAACAACACCGAGTTTGGTTACTTCCGGTGGCAATGATGCGCTTGCCTGGCTCACCCTATTTTGGGTTAGCATGTTTGCCTTGTCCAAATCGGTTCCTACTTCAAACGAAACGGTGAGCGCCATGGTTCCGTTTCCGTTGTTCACCGATTTCATGTACAACATTTCTTCAACACCGTTTACCTGTTGCTCAATTGGGGTTGCCACCGATTGCTCCATGCTCACCGCATCAGCACCCGTATAGTTTGCTGTTACCTGAATGGAAGGAGGTGTGATTTCTGGATATTGCGAAATGGGTGTTTGCTGCAAGGTGAGTACTCCCATAACAATAATGAGAATAGAAATAACCATTGCAAAAATGGGTCTCTTGATAAATAATTCACTCATGGTATGTCTTATTTAGCAGCGTTAGAAGAATCAGTGAGGTTCACCATTAATGGTTTTACGCGCGAACCCGGGCGAACCATTTTATTGCCCAGCAACATGACCTTATCCCCTGCTTT
>CALRRW020000122.1:0-5371 GCA_943370695.1 Comamonas sp. lk
CCATTTTCTCTCATGGATCGTTATAAGATGGTAATAGATTATGGTTTCACATATCAATACTACCAGAATTTCGTTGATACAATTAAGCAAACAACGGCTCAGGATTTGCAAGATTTAGCCAATACCTATTGGCAGGAAAACTCATTAACAACAGTAATTGTAGGCAAAAAATAGATGTACAACCGGTGGCTATTGCCAATCATATTTCTTATTCTGTCCCCTCTTTTATGGGCAGACACACCTGTAGATATTAGACGTGTTTGTATCAACGGGGCCAATAATGAGCTGTTTTTTACGCCCAGCGGAGATACTTGTTCTATATACTTTCAATATAAAGTCTTTGGTCGAATAGGCTCTGCCGGGCCCTTTTCCCTCATCGACTCAATTCTTATCAAGGCCACAAATCAATACACCCATATTGACGCTAACCTTGGAGGAACAAAAAATTGGCAGTACTATATCGTAATTATTGATAGTTGTGGCCCAACATATGAAACGTTCTCCGACACCGTTTCTGTAGATAAAAGTCCACCAAATCTTGTCAATATAGATTCTGTTAGTATTAACCCTTTAACAAACATTGCGCATATCGGTTGGTCGGGAAATAGATCTCCGGATTTTGCCTATTTTAAAGTTTATAGCATTACAAATTTAAATACTCCCATCCCTCCCTATAATAAAGACACCTTTTATATAGAGAATAGACCTGGTTATACTCCTGTTAATGACTCACTTAGGTATGATTTAAGCAGTGTAGACAGTTGTGGGCTTGAAACCACATTTGAGCGTAATCAACACGTTTCCATATACTTAAGGGCCAATTCTGATACTTGTAATCATAAAAACAATCTCCTTTGGACACCATATATTGGATGGACAACTTTAAAACAATACTATATCTATAAGAAAATCGGGGCTGCTAATTTTTCACTCATAGATTCTGTACCACCCAACCAATTAAGCTATATAGATACAATGACCCTGGGGCTCCAATATGTCTATTTTGTTCGTGCATTAAAAGATACCACCATTTCTGTGAGCTCATCTTCAAATAGTGTGGTTTTGTTAACTCGCGAAAGAATAGAGCCAACGCGTTCTTATATCTCTGCTGTATCAGTTGTAAAGCCACAAGATCCCGAGATTACAATAAGTGTATATAATCCACAGCAAGAGGTTGCGCTTTATCAAATTTGGTCAAAACCGGATTTAGGCGGGTCTTTTTCTTTTGTAGATAATATTCAACCGGCTAATGCTGCCATTTCAAACTATTCGAAAAGCATCCCTTTTAATTCAGCACATAAATATATCCAGGTATTTGCACTAAATGCTTGTTCAACGGCTTTTCCTTCCACTAACATTTCTAATCATATAACACTATCTGCTTTTGGGGGAGACAACCAAAACACCCTTTATTGGGATAGGTATTTCACGTGGAACGTGGGCGTAAACAAATACATTATTCACCGCGGAACCAATAATGCTGCAGGCATAATTGAGTATATGGTTATTGATTCCGTGCCTGGTATCGATACCGTTTTTATTGACAAAGACCTTCCTCCTGCTGTTGGAGAAGATGGCCTTTGTTACTTTGTTCAAGCTGTTCAAAACGCAGGAGACACCAATAACACCGTTGAATATTCCTTTTCTATAACCTCATGTGTATTGGGTGTTCCAACCGTTTATATTCCCTCCGCCTTTCGCCCCGAGGGCTATAACAAAACATTTAGACCCGAAGGTTCCTTTATTGATTATACCAATTCAAAAATGGATATTTATGATCGTTGGGGGCAAAATCTCATCAGCATAAATGACATAAGAAATGGCTGGGACGGAAAAGATCAACATGGCATTTCATGTATTCAAGGGGTATATTTTTACAGAATATTTATCAAAAGTACAAATGGTTCAGAAAAAACATTCACCGGGCTCGTTACCCTTCTCAATTAACGAAGTCACATTTAACACTGTTGACACAACATATATTCTTAAACAGAAAAGGATTATTAAAAGCTGGATTAAAGAAACCATTAAAAGAGAAAAACGTTCCACGGGAAACTTGTCTTTTAATTTTTGTACAGATGAGTATTTATTACAAGTAAACCGCGATCATTTAAAACACGATTATTATACAGATATCATAACTTTCGATTTTTGTGAAGATAGAATCGTATCAGGTGATATTTATATCAGTATTGATAGGGTAAAAGAAAACGCGAAGGCCCAACGCGAAAGCTCAGCTAATGAATTGTGTAGAGTAATTATTCATGGGGTATTGCACCTATGCGGCTACAAGGACAAAAAGCCCGCAGACGCAAGGCTAATGAGGCAAAAAGAGGATTATTACCTATCTTTGTTGGCTTCTTAGTTCCACGTTTCACGTGAAACTAATATAAATAATTGGTAATCAGATGTTTAGTAAATATAATGTTATAGTTGTTGGTGCCGGGCATGCCGGGTGTGAGGCTGCTGCCGCTGCCGCCAATTTGGGTTCTAAGGTGTTGTTAATCACCATGGATATGAATAAAATTGCCCAAATGAGCTGTAATCCTGCTATGGGTGGAATTGCTAAAGGACAAATTGTTCGCGAAATTGATGCTTTAGGTGGCTATTCCGGCATTGTTTCAGATAAGTCTACCATTCAGTTTAGAATGTTAAATTTATCGAAAGGGCCTGCAATGTGGAGTCCGCGAGCTCAAAATGATAGAATGGTGTTTTCTACTGAGTGGAGAGAGCGTTTAGAACAAACCCCTAATGTAGATTTTTGGCAAGATATGGTTCGTGAACTGATTGTTGAGAATGGTGTTGTTAAGGGTATTGTTACCGGAATGGGAAACCGAATTATGTCTGATTCGGTGGTACTAACCAATGGCACATTCTTGAATGGTATTATTCATATTGGTACCAAACAGTTTGGTGGTGGACGAATTGGAGAAAAATCAGCAACAGGGCTAACAGAACAGTTAATACAGTTAGGTTTCCAGAGTGGCCGAATGAAAACGGGAACACCTCCACGAATTGATGGAAGGTCATTAAATTATGATAAAATGGAGCGTCAGGATGGGGATGAAAATCCTGGTAAGTTCTCCTATTCACCTGAAACAAAACCTGTTATCAACCAACGACCTTGTTGGATAACTTATACTAACGATAAAGTTCACGATATTTTAAGAACGGGGTTTGATGAATCACCAATGTATGCGGGCCGTATTCAAGGTTTAGGTCCGCGTTACTGCCCAAGTATTGAAGATAAAATTAACCGTTTTGCTGAACGGGACAGGCATCAAATTTTTGTGGAGCCCGAGGGTTGGAATACAGTAGAAATCTATGTTAATGGGTTCTCAACTTCATTGCCTGATCACATCCAATACAAAGCCATACAAATGATTCCCGGCTTTGAACAGGCTAAAATGTTTCGCCCGGGTTACGCAATTGAATATGACTTTTTTCCTCCTACTCAATTAAAACTTTCACTTGAAACACATTTAATCGAAAACTTATTCTTTGCCGGACAAATAAATGGAACAACCGGTTATGAAGAAGCAGCTTGCCAAGGTTTGATGGCAGGTATTAATGCTCATCAGAAAGTGATGGAAAAAGAAGCTTTTGTGCTGGGCCGCTCTGAAGCATACATAGGCGTATTAATTGATGATTTGGTAAATAAAGGAACAGATGAACCATACCGTATGTTTACTTCCCGGGCAGAATATAGAATACTGTTACGTCAGGATAATGCTGATATCCGTTTAACCGAAAGGGGTTATAAACTCGGTTTAGCTTCTCAGGAAAGAATGGATGCTGTGCAACAGAAAATTGAATATACTGATGCATTGGTGAAACAATTTAAAAAGACTTCTATCACACCAACAGAAGTGAATCCTATGCTTGAACTTTTAGGTACAAGCAGTATCCCTCAAAACTACAAACTCGATGCAGTATTAAGTAGACCCCAGGTTACTTTAAATGATATGGTAACACATTTACCGTTGGTTCAGAATATGGTGCTGGGTTATGAAACTGAAACATTATTACAAGTTGAAATTCAAATGAAATACGAAGGTTATTTGGAAAAGGAGAAACAAATGGCTGATAAAATTAACAGACTTGAAGATATTAAAATATACGATGATTTTAATTACCGTGATATTCAAAGTATGAGTTTTGAAGCACGAGAAAAATTAGCTAAACAAAAACCAAAAACGCTTGGACAAGCCTCTCGTATAAGTGGAATTTCTCCTGCTGATATTAGTGTATTAATGATCCACTTAGGAAGATAGTAACAGGGTACAAACAGTATTATATGATCAACTTCTAAACCATAAAATTTCTTATTTTATATTTACTTAACCGACATCATTACCAAATTACTTAATACACTATATTTGCCATAATGGAAAACCTTATTGCCTGCCTCGTTTGCGGGAGTACTCAATTGAATAAAGAACTTACATGCAAAGATTTTGTTGCTACCGGTGACTATTTTGATTTGCACCGTTGTTCTAAATGTTCCTTTTTATTTACCAATCCGCGTCCTTCCATTGCAGAAATAGGACCATACTACCAAAGTGACAGGTATGTTTCGCACGCAGGAAATAAAACCTCCTTACCCTTTATGTATAAGGTATATGACGTGGTTCGCGATTATAGCATAAAGAAAAAACTAAAGCTCATAAAATCATATCACATACAAGGAAATTTAATGGATTTGGGATGTGGTTTAGGATACTTTCTAGATGGTGTGGTGAAGGATAATACTTTTAATGCAACTGGTGTTGATGTAAGCCAGGACGCAATTGATTACGTAAAAGAAAAATTTGGTTATGCGGTATTAAATGAAACAGTATTAGATACACTTCCTGAACAAAGCTTTGATGCAATAACACAATGGCATGTACTTGAACATGTGCATAATTTAAATGAGCGTATGCAACAATTACAACGCTTATTAAAACCAAATGGAACCTTATTTATAGCTGTACCCAATAGTAATAGTTGGGATGCAAAACACTATAAAGAATTTTGGGATGGTTATGATGTTCCCAGACACTTGTATCATTTCAACCAAAAAAGCTTTGGTTTATTAATGGAAAAACACGGATTTACTGTAGTTGATACCAAACCTATGATATTTGATGCTCCATATATAAGCATGCGGAGCGAAGTACATAAAGGTAATAATTTATCCTTTTTGCGTGGTGCTGTATCAGGTACCTTATCTACTTTAAATGCCCTTGGTAAAAAGGAATACTCCAGCTTACTATTTGTTGTAAAAAAGCATTCCTAAATTTTGAGCAATCTATTAAAATTTAATTTATATAAATTTAGCTATCTATTAGTTGTTTTATGTGCATCCTGTGCGCAAATAGTGGCTCCA
>CALRRW020000123.1:0-5328 GCA_943370695.1 Comamonas sp. lk
TACCCTGAAACCTATGCACAAATTTTAGCACAGGGGCATACTGCAGGGAATCATACCTACAACCATTTAAGCGGATGGAGTCATTCGCAGAATGCTTATTTTAAAAATATTGAGGCCTGTGCCGCATTGGTGAGCAGTAATTTGTTTAGGCCGCCATATGGCCGTATCGTTCCATGGCAAATAAAAAAACTGAAAGCCATCGGATACAATATTATCATGTGGGATATTTTAACCCGCGATTATGATAAGGATGTTAATATACAGCAAGCCATCGCCACAACGGTTCACGCTGCGAAACCCGGTTCAATCATTGTGTTTCATGATAGCGTAAAAGCCAGCAATCAGCTCATACAGTTATTGCCAGCAGTTTTGCAGCAGTTATCTCAAAAAGGTTTTCAGTTTAAAGCAATTCAATAATGTTCATACCAATTATTTGTTTAAGTATTGTTTTCGCATTTATTGCCATCGTCATCACCCTGTTCTTTTTTGTGGCTGCAGGAAAAGCAGATCCTCACATCGAAATTGCTGATGGTGATTTGCCTTTTATTTCTGTTTTGGTTGCCGCACGCAACGAAAAACAACATATTACCCGCTGTTTGCAAGCATTAATCGAAATGGATTACCCGGCTCATTGCATGGAAATATTGGTTGGAAATGACGCTTCGGATGACAACACCGCGGAATTGGTTACTGCTTTTGCCAAAAGACAGAGCAATATTACCTTGGTAAACATCACTGAAACCATTGGAAAAGCAAAAGGTAAAGCAAATGTATTGGCGCAACTTGCTCATAAAGCCAAAGGCGAATATTTTTTGATAACCGATGCAGACATTACCGCGAATACACAATGGGCAAAGGAACTCATTGCCCACTTTGCCGAACCCAAAATGGGAATTGTTTCGGGAATCACCCTGGTGCACGGACCATCCTCTTTATCCCGACTGCAAGGAATTGATTGGTTATATTTTATGGGCATTTTAAAGGGATTTGACAAAGCAGGTTTGCATTGCACGGCTGTGGGAAACAATATGGCCATCCGAAAAGACGCCTACCAGAGTGTGGGCGGTTATGAAATATTGGATTTTTCGGTAACTGAAGATTATAAACTGTACAAAGAAGTGCGCAAAAAGGGTTGGAATACACAAAACATTATTACGCGCAACAGTTTAAATATTTCTCAACCAGTTACCGGCTTTTTGCAACTTATGCACCAGCGCAAACGATGGTTGATCGGGGCAAGAGAGTTGCCGCTTTACTGGTGGGGATTCTTTGCAATATTGGGATTGTTGTTTCCTTCCATCATCGTATTAGCTTTTTATCAGCCTGTTTTAGCGCTAAAGCTTTACATCATTAAAATTGCGCTTCAAACATTATTTATCGTTTACCTGCAACAAAAACTTACAATCAGGCAAACCCTGTTGCTGGTTTTATTGTATGATATATATGGAAACGCCATCGCTATTGCTACCCAGATTTTTTATGTATTGCCCATTTCGATGCAATGGAAAAAACGAAAATACTAGTTTGACGCTTGGCCATTGGCTTAAACAAAAACATACCTGCCATTTTTAAAATTAGTGTAAACTTGCACCCATAATATTAGTCAACAACTTGAACCAAACCATTATTGATAAGCTGAAACAAAAGGATAAACGGGCTTTGGCACGGGCTATTACAATGGTGGAAAACGAAGCTGACGGCTACGAACAACTGCTGCAGGAGCTTACCATAAAACCCATACAAATTATTGGTATTACAGGTCCTCCGGGGGCCGGTAAAAGCACCTTAATAAGTGCGCTTACCCAGCAAATGATTGCTGCTCAAAAAAGTGTTGCCATTATCGCTATTGATCCGAGTTCTCCTTTTAACAAGGGTGCATTAATGGGAGACAGGGTGCGCATGAGCGAGCATTTTTTGCATCCAAATGTGTTTATCCGAAGCATGGCAAGCCGCGGTAGTTTAGGTGGCCTTTCGCCTAAAATTATTGAGGTAACAGATGTGTTACGGGCTGCCTGGTTTGATTATATCATCATTGAAACCGTGGGTGTGGGACAAAGTGAAGTAGAAATTGCAGGATTAGCCGATACCACCATTCTGGCGCTGGTTCCCGAAGCCGGTGATGATATTCAAACCATTAAAAGCGGGGTAATGGAAATTGCCGATATTTATGTGTTGAACAAATCCGACAGGGATGGTGCCGCGGCCTTTTACAAAAACCTTGCAGCTTTGGCACACGCGCATGCCACTGCCGAATGGGAAGCTCCGGTTCTTAAAACCGTTGCCTCCAAAAACATCGGATTGGAGGCGTTATTAGCAGCCATTGAAAAGCACCACCAAAGCAATTATGCCTCACCCAGCAAAAATATTTTACTAGCCGAAAAAGCCCTGACCCTTATCAAATCCAAACGCACAAAAGACATTGACTTTGATGCGCTGGTTGTAGAAATTTCAAAAGCTAAGCAAGAACAAAACTTTAACCTGTACCGGTTTGTTGCTAAATATGTTTGAGGGTTGTTGTATCGGTTAGCAGTGAGTGGTTAATCGTTTGTCATAAAACCCAATGCATCTAACCACAAAACCATAAACCATAAAATATGCACCTAGCGATACTCTCCGGCTCGGCAAGAGCTGATAATAATACCTTAAGGGTTGGAAAAGCACTTGAATTACGCTTGCAAAAACTCGGACACCAAACATCTTTACTGGATTTTCAGCGGTATGACATTCCACTTATCAATCAAGGCGTTATAGACGAATCTGCTTTTACTGCATTTCAGCAAGACTTGTCCAATGCCATGCACCGCGCCAATGCCATTATTATTATTACTCCGGAATACAACTGGAGCACAACACCTGAAATTTTAAATTTTTTACACCGCCTCGGAGACCGAAAATTCAAGCATCTGTTCAACGAAAAAGTGTTTGCAACCGTTGGCGTTTCAACGGGAAAAGGAGGCAAAGCACCTGCACTTCATTTACATTCCATCCTGAACAAAATTATCAGTTTCACCGATTTGGATTCGTTTGTTTCGGCCAAAATATTTGAATCGCATTATACAAAAGAAGTACTGGATGAAAACGGTCATTCATTGGGAAACACTCCCTACGATTTGGGACTGGATGATTTTATTCAATACACGATACGGATGACAGAGCGGTGGCTTAAATAATCACTCATAGTGATGGAATATTCTCCCAAACACTTTTTTTGTCATACACCAAGTAGCCATTTGAAACAACAAGCGGACTTCCGATATTGTTTGTATACAAACTGCCGGTGCCTAATCCCTGGGGCAAACTAAGTTGATGAGTGCTGCACCATTGGGCAATTGCATTTAATCCGATATTACTTTCCAGTGCTGAAGTTGCCCACCAACCCATCTGCTGTTGCTGCGCCAGCTTCACCCAGTAATCAGCATTTGCAAAACCACCCAACAAGGTTGGTTTTAAAATGATGAATTGTGGCCTGATGTATTTTAATAATGCTCCGCCTTCATGTTGCACATCAATACCAATTAACTCTTCGTCAAGCGCTATCGGAATGGGTGTTTTGGCACAAAGTTCCTGCATCCAATCCCGCTGCCCGGCTTTTATGGGCTGCTCAATAGAATGAATATCGAAACGGGCAAGTTCGCCAAGTTTTTCGATTGCATCACTTGTTGCAAATGCTCCATTGGCATCCAAACGCAACTCCGCTTTAAAGGCAGTATACCGTTTGCGAAACTGTTCCAGCATTCTGCATTCTTCATCAAAATCCAATGCACCCACTTTAAACTTAATACAATCAAAACCCTGTTCTGCCTTGGCAAATGCTTCTTCCAGCATCTCAGCTTGGGTATTCATCCAAACGAGTCCGTTTATTTTTATGGGCGAACCCTGGTAAAAATCCGTATCAAAATGCTGAAAAGGTTCATGGAACTGCAACCCCAAGGCTGCGGCCTCAAATGCAAACTGCAGTGCTGGAAAGCCGCTCAAATCTAAAGCAGCAAGCGGCAAACCATCATTGATATTGCGGCAACAGTCCTTTAGTTTGTGTTCAAAATCAGGTCTATCGTCCACACTAAGCCCCTTCAGCGGAGCTGCCTCACCATAACCAATCCTGTTACCCTCACGCAGTTCTATATAATACACCTCATGCAACAATATTTCCCCACGAGAAGTGCGTGCGGGTTTTATGAAGTTTAATACATGTTTGGTATAAGAAGCTCTGATCATAACAACGTTTTGGCAAGTTGTGCAACCATAATAAGATGGGCAATAAATGATGTAAGAATAAACACCACCACCAGTAATAATGTGCCAAGAGACAATTGTTTTAAATAGGCATTATAAGCAGGAGATGGTTCTGTTTTTAATATCCCTACCCAGGTGTTAACAATGAGGAACATAGCTGGGATAATCAATAATTGCAACCAATGAAGATATACAAAATAAATTCCGGCAAGAAAAAACAGCAATGCCAACACAATCAAAAAAGAATGGTATACGCGTGCTTTTTGCAAACCTATTTTTACCGGAATGGTCAACTTATGTGAAGCAAAATCATTCTCCATATCACGGATATTATTGGTATTTAAAACTGCGGTACTCAACAATCCTAAACTTATTGCCGGCAGCAATATAAACCAGTCGGAAGTCCATTCAAATGCGAAACCTGTACACAACAAAAAAGTTCCCATAACAGAAACGGGGCCGAAGAAAAAGAATACTGCAACATCACCAAAACCACTGTAACCGTAAGCGTTTTTACCAATGGTGTATTTTATAGCTGCTGCAATGGCGGTAACTCCCAATAAAAAAAACAACACAAATGTAGTATTCAACACACCCGCAGTTGCATTATATAAAAGAGCAATACCACTAACCAGGGAAAGCAGCACCAACACAATAATAGCAATACGCATTTGACCCACGGAAATGTTGCCGCTTTGCAAAGCACGCATATTACCTACACGTTTATCGTTATCCGTTCCCTTTACAAAATCACCATAATCATTGGCAAAATTTGATAGTATTTGCAGGCAAATAGCCGTACTGAGGCATAACAATGCAACGGGTATATTTGCGCTGTAACACAAATCGGAAAGACCAATACCCATTAAAATAGCTGATGCAGCAAGAGGTAACGTACGAAGGCGCATTGCGCTGATCCAGGTTTTAATATTGCTCATAATTTTTCAACACAGAGTTACAGAAAATTGTTTTGAACAGGTTTTGAGATATGAAAATAAATTAGCTTTTGGGCTATTGATAAACTCCTTTTTGATATAACAATACACCGGAAGTTTCCGAAAACAAAAGCCACAAACACCAAAACTAATTCTTCAG
>CALRRW020000124.1:0-5318 GCA_943370695.1 Comamonas sp. lk
TACCATGGTGCAATTTTGGAGCTGGTATGTTTAATGGTGTGCTCATACACATGCTGATAGTCCGACCAGTATTTGCGCTCTTCAATATCGGCTGACGAAAATTTCCAGTGTTTGTTTTCATTGTCTATTCTTTCCAAAAAACGTTTGCACTGTTCTTCCTTTGATAGGTGCAGGAAAAATTTAAGGATGCGTGTTCCTGTTTCAATGGTGCTTTTCTCAAAATGATTGATTTGTTCATACCTGGTTTTCCAGAATGATTTGTCAATTTTTTTGAGCGTGTCATACCCCTGGATATTTTCGGCTAATATCAATTCAGGATGAACCTTTGATATAAGTACATTTTCATAATGCGAACGGTTAAATATAGCTATCTGTCCATGTTCGGGTAACTTAAGTGTATACCGCCACAGGTAATTGTGTTGAAGTTCCTGTGTGCTCGGATGTTTAAAACTGGTTACCACCACACCTTGGGGGTTAATGCCTTTAAGAATATGTTTTATCGCTCCGTCTTTACCGGCACTGTCCATTCCCTGCAATACAATCAGCAACGACTGTCGGTCTTCGGCAAACAATTTGTTTTGAAGTTTTTCGATTTCTTCAAGGTCTTCATCCGCTTCATGAATGAACTTGTTTTCTTCGGCAGCATCTTTAAATCTTAAACGGGTGCTAAACGCTGAAAGTTTAAACTTTTTGGAAGAAATGCGGCTTTCCTTTTCGATATGTTTTAAAGATTTCATGTTATTCTTTTAATGGTATTCGTTTTGCTCGCTCGGCATCTGAAACTGATACAATAATAGCATAAATGGATAAGCTAATAATAGCCGAAAAAAAGCACCAAACAGAAAGTACATAGTGCTCGTAAAACAATGTGCTGATAATGTAAGACACCGCTAAGGCTACTCCCAGCATCCACATTCGCCTGATATGTGAGAATAATGGTGAAACCACAATAGCCATCGCATACAATACAACAACATAGTTTTTTAACCAAAGGGGATAATCCTGTTTGTACAAAATATGGTGCCCGTTTATGGTGGCTTCCACCTTAAATGCAAGCAGGCAATAAGCCAGATACAATCCAACTAATACACCGGCACCAACGAGTATTTTTTGCATTACTGTTCGCAAAGACTTTTTCTCGAATAGCAAAATGGCCACGGGAATCCAAATGGGCCATATAATTTGTGCGAAGAATAAAAATACATACGTTGCTATTTTTTGAGCGTACTCATAGCCCGGGTGGTGGAGTGTGAGCCACAATACTCCTTCCAAGAGTTGCTGAATGCCAAAAATGAAAGGAATGCCCGCAAAAAATAATTGCGAACGGTGATCTGTTTTTTTGATGGATGCTGCACCAATAACGGTAAGCACAACTCCTGCGGTAAAACTGGCATTAGCCGAAAAGCACATATTATTTTGGTGTTTTAAAATGATTGGCGTTGAGAAAACTTTTTCGTTTGGAATAAGTCTCTTTATGGATTTGTGGGGAAGCAAAACGCTTTTTTAACAAATCGGGTGCAGTCTCTTTTCGGTGCTTTATCCAAAAGGATTGCATTGAGTTGCAAAAATTTAAAATAGTAAACCAATTCATTGGATTGAACACAAAAGATGTCTTTCTCCTTGCGGATATTTGTTATTATACATTGGACTTATTGTTTTAAATGTGAGCGTAAAAACCAGGCCATTTTCTCGTGTGTTTCCATAAGCCCGGTAATAAAATCACTCGTGCCTATATCCTTAAAGTCCTCCGAAAACGAACGGATATGCTCGCGTAACAGCATGATAATTGTTTCATGGTCGGCCAGCAATTCTTTGATAAAACCCTGTCCATCGTTTTGCTCCCGGGTTTGTTCGGTGAGGTGGGTTAAACTCAAATACGATTTTAAGGTTGCAGGTGCATAATGCCCTATAGAACGAATGCGCTCGGCAACTGCATCTATCATCTCATCCAATTGTTCAAACTGTGTTTCAAAAAACTTATGCTTGTCAAAAAAATCAACACCCTCTATATTCCAGTGGGCATTTTTTGTTTTGGTATATAGCACCGTTTCATCAGCTAATACTTTGCTCAACTCCATAGCAACCACTTGGCTATTGGATTCAGATATTCCTATTTTCGTTTTCATTGTTTAGTGTGAATGAATACTCACAACGATACAAAAATGCTGTTTATGCACTCTGAAACATTATATCATTATTGAAATGAATTACAAAATTCACACATTTTAAGGGTGGCCCACAAGAGCGCTTGGGTTTAAAGGATATTTACATAAGTAAGAGCATTATTGTATTACAGGAATATATATGTCGAATGTTGCCCCTTTATTTTGTTCACCTTTTGCAGTTATCATCCCATTATGGTTTTCAACAATTTTCTTTACAATAGCAAGCCCTATTCCCGTTCCCGTGTATTCGTTTCTTCCATGTAAACGCTGAAATACTTCGAATATCTTTTCACTGTATTGCTGTTCGAAACCAATACCATTGTCTGAAATACGGATATGGTAATACTCATTTTGACTTGAAAATCTGTTATGAGGGATTTCGGTTCCTTTTAATACGGTGCTTGTAATCGCAATGTGGGGCTGGGAGTCAGGGTTTGAAAACTTGAGCGAATTGCTTACCAGGTTGTATATCAGTTGGCGGAACTGAAAAGGAATAAGGTTTACCTCGATTGACCCATCATATACAATGCTTGCATGCTTTTGTTCCAGTTCTTCTTTTAAGTCTTCTTTTACCTCTTCAATAATTTTTTTGAGTTGTATTTTTTCAAAAATTCTTTCCTGCGTGCTGGTACGCGAGTAGCTGAGCAAATCGTTGATAAGGTTCTGCATGCGTTGTGCCGCATTTTGCATACGTCCAAATTTATCTTTTCCTGTATCCGATAAATTATGAGATTCCTTTTCCATAATCTGACTGGCAAATGTTTGGATTTTTCGCAACGGTTCTTGCAAATCGTGGCTCGAAATATAAGCAAACGATTGAAGCTCTTTGTTCATACTCTCCAAATCAATATTGTTTTGTTCCAGCTCTTTTGTTCGCGCTGCAACCTGCTTTTCCAGTTCGTGGGTAAAGGCTTTTTCGGTATGAATATCCGTAAATGCACCAACCCATTTAATGATTTTATTATCCTTGTTTAAAATGGGTTCGCCTATTACTGAATGCCACCTGTAGGTTCCGTCTTTACCTATAATGCGCACATCGCATCTGTATACGTCTCCGGTTGCCAGGCTGTGATTCCACACCCTGGTATTTTCTTCAATATCATCAGGGTGTATCATTGCTTTCCATGAATCATTAGCCGATGGATCAATACCTGTGTATTCAAACCACTTGCCCGATGTAAATAACGCATTCCCTTTGTCATCTGTTTCCCAAATTAGCTGCGGGATACTTTCTGTTAAGGAGCGGAACCGCTTTTCACTTTCTTCAATTTTTTTCCTCGCTTCTACCTTTTCTGTTACATCAATGAGGGTTATTTTAATGCCCGAAATATGGTTGTTGGCTTCAAGCAATGGGGCATATTCAACATCAATATAAAATTTATTGATACCATCCTCACCGTCAAAAAATATCAATGATTCAGACTCGGAATGCACTTTACCTGTGGTATAAACTTCATTGAGCAGCTCCTCATATTTTTGTAGTTTCAATTCCGGGAATACATCAAATATTTTTTTTCCCTGAACATCTTTCTCTTCTTTTCGCCAAATGTTTTTGAGCAACGTTTCATTGGCCATCTCAATTACCATGTCTTCACCCCTCAGAACAGCTTTTGGAACGGGTGATTGCATAACAAGGTTCCGAAATCTTTTTTCGCTTTCTTCCAGTTTTTGCTGATGTCTTTTTTCTTTGGTAATATCCCTGATGGTCCCGATTAATTTTTCAGGAGAATGTTCTGCATCATAAAATACTTTTCCTTTCCCTTCCATCCAGTGAATGGATTGGTCGTTCCAAATGAGCCTCGCTTCGTAATGCAGGTAACCTGTTGCCATGGCATCTTTAAAGGCTTTTTCCCTAATGTGCATATCATCCGGGTGCAGATGATGAAGCAACTGTTCGTGGGTTAATTTAACCTCATCTTTATATCCCCCTATAATCTCGAGGTATCTCTTTGAATAAGTGGGAGTTTTTGTTTTTAAGTTTAATTCCCAGGTGCCCAGTTCACTTGCTTCCACCACAATATTCAGCCGCTCTTCATTTTGCTCTGTTTTTTTGCGGGCTTCTACTTTTTCTCCTACCTCAGTAACGGTTACTATAATACCCGAAATGGTTCCGTCTTCCTCCCTAAGCGGATGATATAGAAAATCGAAATAAGAAACGTCCCGGTTGCCATACCTGTTTAATGGAATGGGTACTTCATTTCCATGGTAGGGGATTCCTGTATGCAAAACATTATACATGAGTGAACTTACCGATTCTTCAACTTCAGGTAGTGATTCGAATAAAGGTTTGCCTACAAAATCAACTTCCCGCCTGTCTACCAGTTGCAGGTATGTTTCATTGGCCATCTCCACAATATATTCCGGACCACGCAAAATAGTAATCCCTACAGGAGCTTGCTTCACCGTATTGCGGAAACGTTTGTCGGCTTCTTCAATTTTTTGCCGCGCCATTACCTGTTGTGTATTATCCAATACCCATACAGCTATCTTTTTTACTTCTCCCGTTCTGTTTTTAAGTGGAGCGTATACAAATGTTACAAAGATATTTTCCGGTTTACCGTTCCTTATCAACATCAGTTCCACTTCATTTGCATAATAGGGTGCACCCTCTTCTACTACTTTTTGCAGAGCCGATTCATAATACGGTTTTGCTTCCGCAAAAGTATCCCAGTAGTATTTACCCGCAATTTCTTCGTAAGGTTTTCCGGCTACTTCCATAAAACTTTCGTTCACAATTTCGCTTACAAGAGTGGATGCATCCAGTAAACAAATACCGATAGGTGATTGTAATACCATGCTGCGCAGGTTTTGCTCGCTGTCTTCAATCCTCTTTTTGGCCAAGTTTAAATCCGTTAAATCTACCCCCGTATTCATCACACCATAAACCTTTCCGTTGAGGTCAAACAATGGAGTCAGGCTGTAATTAAAATAATACTGATGAGGTTTTCCATCCACCATCAGGTCCAGCGGAGTGTTTTGCGTATGGAAGGCTTGACCCGTTGCAAGCACCGTTTTTATCTGTTCAAACACCAGTTGGTTTTGCAGTTCGGGCATAACTGCTTTAAAGGATTTTCCGATAACATCGTTCCCTTTTCCCCAAATATTAATAATAGACTGGTTGGCAAGTTCAATACGCATTTCTTCACCAACGTA
>CALRRW020000125.1:0-5257 GCA_943370695.1 Comamonas sp. lk
ATAGTAACTTGCGCTCCCTCTTCAAAAAGTAAAAGAAGTGTTTTAAAAATCAACATATGTCAGCACAAATTCAAAATTTAATCAAACGTTACGAAGACAAACAACCGGAAATCGTTTTTGAATGGAAAGATTCGGAAACAGATGCAGAAGGTTGGGTAGTTATAAATTCACTCAGAGGCGGAGCTGCTGGTGGCGGAACGCGCATGCGCAAAGGCCTTAACAAGCACGAAGTAACTTCATTGGCCAAAACCATGGAAATTAAGTTCACCGTTTCGGGTCCGGCAATTGGTGGGGCAAAATCGGGTATTAATTTTGATCCGGCTGATCCGCGCAAAAAGGGTGTATTGGAACGCTGGTACAAAGCAGTTACCCCAATATTAAAAGCATATTACGGAACGGGTGGGGATTTAAATGTAGATGAAATTCATGAAGTGATTCCCATCACTGAATCATATGGATTATTGCATCCGCAGGAAGGTGTGGTAAACGGACATTTTAAATTGGACGAAATTGAAAAACAAAAACGCATCAACAACCTGAGAACAGGTGTTTCAAAAGTGCTTGATGATGCCCGCTTTTCACCTGATGTAACCAAACATTTTGTGGTTGCCGATATGATTACGGGATGGGGAGTGGCCGAAGCTGTTCGCCATTATTATGATTTTTGGGGTCCTAATTTTAACAACAAACGTGCAATCATTCAGGGTTGGGGAAATGTAGCAGCAGCAGCCGCTTATTACCTTTCGCAAATGAATGTGAGTATTGTTGCCATTATTGACAGAGAAGGTGGTTTAATCAATACAGCAGGATTTTCGAAAGAACAAATCAAACAATTGTTTATTGAACGCGATGGGAATAAACTGTCAAAAGAAACCTGCAAAAAAATGGGCTTCGACTTTATTAACTATGATGAGTTAAACCAAAAAATATGGAGCGTTGGAGCAGAAATATTTGTTCCCGCTGCAGCATCGCGTATGCTAACACAGGAGCAATTGGATACAATGGTAACCAATGGACTGGAGTCTATTTCATGTGGTGCAAATGTTCCGTTTGCCGATACTGAAATATTCCTGGGAAGTATTGGAAACAGTGCTGACGACCAGGTGTCGGTGATTCCTGATTTTATTGCCAATTGTGGCATGGCACGTACATTTGCCTATTGCATGAGCGAAGGTTTTGAATTAAATGATGAAGCAATTTTTAAAGATGCTTCTACCATTATTCGCCAGGCATTAATGCGCTTGAATCAATTTAATCCTAAGCATACAGGTTTGTTGAAAAAAGGATTGGAAATGAGTATGGTGAATTTGGTGAAGTAATATGCTGTTAGCCTTTGCAATATTTCTTCCAAATAATGGTTGTTTTTCTAAATTCGGTCCAATAAAATAGATTAATCATATCAGCTATTAACGTAAGCGGAATAGCTGAAAGCTAAAACATTATATGCAATACGAAAACACATTAGCATTCGCCCAACAACTAGATACCGAAGATATATTAGCAAGGTTCAGAGATGAATTTCATTTGCTCAAAAAGGATGGAAAACCTGCAGTTTATTTATGCGGTAACTCATTAGGCTTGCAACCCAAAAAAGCAAAAGCAGCCATTGATCAGGAGTTAAAAGATTGGGCAGAGTTGGGTGTTGAGGGGCATTTTGATGGTAAAAATCCGTGGATGTATTACCACCATTTTTTAACCGAAAAAGCTGCACGTGTTGTGGGGGCAAAACTAAGTGAGGTTGTGGTCATGAATAACCTCACGGCAAATTTGCATTTGATGATGGTGAGTTTTTACCGTCCTACACCATCGCGTTATAAAATCATGATGGAGGTTTCGGCATTTCCAAGCGATCAATATGCCATGGAAACCCAAGCCCGTTTTCATGGGTTCAATCCGGATGATGCCATTATTGAGTTAAAACCCCGCGAAGGAGAATATACTTTGCGTACCGAAGATATTGTTGCAAAAATTAACGAGCATAAAGATGATTTAGCCATTGTGATGATGGGTGGTGTAAACTATTATACCGGTCAGGCTTTTGATATGCAAACCATTACCAAAGCAGCCCATGCGGTTGGTGCAAACGTTGGATTTGATTGTGCACATGCGGCAGGTAATTTAAACCTTCAGCTTCACGATTGGGATGTTGATTTTGCGGTATGGTGTTCGTATAAATATTTAAATTCAGGACCAGGCGGAACGAGTGGAGTGTTTGTACACGAGCGCCATGGCAACAATCCGGAGTTGGTTCGTTTTGCGGGTTGGTGGGGACATGATGAAGCCGAACGATTCCAAATGAAAAAAGGATTCAAGCCAATGGAGGGAGCTGCAGGATGGCAACTCAGCAATGCTCAAATTTTTCCGATGGCCATTCACAAAGCTTCGCTGGAGTTGTTTGATGAGGCGGGTATCGAAAACCTGAGGGCAAAAAGCGAAAAACTGACAGCCTATTTGGACTTTATCCTGAACGATTTCAGTGCATACTTAACGGTGATTACACCTAAAACAGCTGCCGACAGAGGATGCCAACTTTCTATTATTGTGAAAGAGAACGGCAAAAAACTATTCGATTACTTAAATGAACATGGTATTATGCCCGATTGGCGCGAGCCGGATGTGATTCGCATGAGTCCGGTTCCGATGTATAACTCGTTTGAAGATGTTTACAGAATTGGTGAAGCATTAAAACAATACTTCAAGCATTGAGATTTGTTGGTTCCATATTGTTGTTTATAATGATAGGAAACCTTGCCCTTGGGCAAGAATCGGGACTAACAGACAGCAAATGGATTTTTCTAAGATACGATTCGCTCCTATCAAAGATTGACTTTACCCACACTCCTTCTTTTGAAACGCTTTTTAGGTTTAAGGATTCGGAATATAGCTATGAAGATTGTAATACACATACAGGTAGTTATTCAATCGTAAACGATTCCATTTACATTAAAACCGGACTTTCTACACCGAAATGTTGCAGCGGACTTTTGGGTTTCAAAGAACACTTATATCAAAATAAAATTTGGAAGCGAAGTAGTGTATCGAAAGTGAAATATGAGATTAAGTCCGATAGTCTTTTATTATCAAATGATGATGGAGAACACTGGTTGTTTGTTGATCAAAAGGTTTTCAAGAGTGGAACCATTCCATAAAATTGAAATCGATGCCAATATCAAAAAAGCATTCTGCCAAATGGGGGATGTACATTCGCTGATATATGCGACAAATAACCAAACGACAGATACCGTTGAGGTTAACGGTGGTAATCCATATTATAAACCTATTTCAACATTCTTGTTGGTTAAAGACTGGAACCTGAATACAGATTTTGATACGTTGAAATATGAACAGGCCAGTTACACAAGATTTAAATTATCGTCAACCTTGTTTTTGGAAAATATGGTGAACACCTCCACTGCTGACAGCAGTACTGCTATCCGTTTCCGATACCTCTCAACCGATAAACAGAACCATGGATATGGTGAGGTAGGATTGGCCTTTGTTTACAAAGGAGGGGCCTTTAATCCATTAAATACTGTGACGTTTAATACGGATGCTCAAAAGGGAAAAATTCCTAAGGTTAATCATATAAACAAATTTGAGGTTCATGGTATAACCTATAAGGATATTTATATTTTTGAGGTAGGAGTTACGATACATGATTTGACGCAACCTGATTATTTTATTAACCCAAATCGCATCAAAAAAATGTACTGGGCTTCCGGTGTTGGTCCCATTTTTTTAGTTTATGAAAATGGAACAAAGCAAAGTCTATTAACTTTAGTAAAACGAAAAAAACAATGACACAAAAAATTACGATTATTGGCGGTGGCCTCTCGGGAAGTTTGTTAGCGATATACATGGCTAAACGTGGATTTGAAGTAAACTTGTTTGAACGCAGACCTGATATGCGCAAAGAAAGTTTGTATCAAGGGCGCTCGATTAATTTGGCGCTGAGCACGCGTGGGCTGCATGCATTGTCAAAAATTGGTTTGGATGCCGAAATATTATCGGATGCCATTCCAATGTATGGTCGGATGATGCACAGCAAAACAGGCGAGCTTTCGTATCATGCATATGGGAAGGAAGGACAGGCCATTAATTCGGTTTCGCGTGGAAGGTTAAATATAAAACTCATTGAACTGGCTGATGCCTTTCCCAATATCACACTGCATTTTAATAGTAAGTGTGTGGATGTGGACATTGATAAAAGTATTGCCACGTTTGAGTTGGAAGACGGTACATTAAAAACGATTCAAAGCGACCGGATGATTGGTACGGATGGAGCATTTGCTGCTACCCGGGGTAAATTGCAGGTTAGCGAGCGGTTTAATTATTCGCAACAATATTTGCATGTTGGGTACAAAGAATTAGCTATTCCAGCGGGTGAAAATGGTGCTTTTTTAATGGAGAAAAATGCATTGCATATTTGGCCGCGTGGTAAATTTATGATGATTGCATTGCCTAATCCGGCAGGCGACTTTACGTGTACCTTGTTTGTGCCTTTTGAAATTTTCGATAGCATCAAAACCGATGCTGATATTCACCGGTTTTTTGATGAAGAGTTTGCTGATGCAAAACAAATGATGCCGACTTTAATCGAAGACTTTAAGCAAAATCCGGTTGGAAGTTTAGTAACCGTAAAATGTTACCCATGGGTAAAAGGTGATAAACTTGCTTTGATGGGGGATGCTGCACATGCTGTTGTTCCGTTTTACGGACAAGGAATGAATTGCAGTTTTGAAGATGTAGTGGTATTTGACGAGATGGTTGAAAAATATGGAGATGATTGGCACAAAATATTTGATGCATACCAAACAGAGCGTAAACCTAATGCAGATGCGATAGCAGATTTAGCGGTACAAAATTATTATGAAATGGCCGATAAGGTAGGTGATAAACATTTCCTGCATAAAAAACATATTGAACACGATTTAACGGAGTTGTATCCGGATAAGTTTAAGTCACAATATGAACTGACAACTTTTAGCCTGAGCGGGTATAAATATGCGTTGGACCAGGGCAAAAAGAACGATGTTTTGCTGGAAAAAATTATTGCAGATGGTGCCGAAGAAAAAATAAAAGATGCTGCATACATGGAGCAGTTATGGCATTTGTTATCGTGAGATAAAACATTGATTAGCAAAAAATGGTGTAAGTGATTTATATTGCTTACACCATTTTTGTTGTTAAAGACTATGAAAAAATACCTGGCCATTTTATTTGTCCTATTGAGTATTGTATCCTATGCTCAAAAAGC
>CALRRW020000126.1:0-5254 GCA_943370695.1 Comamonas sp. lk
TTATTGCTCAGCATCACATACATCCCGGCTACTTTATCAATCCCGTCTTCTTTTCCCAATATTTGCAATGCGGGCTTAATGGTACTCGGGTAGTTTTTGGTTAAACCCGAAATCATGGCATCAGCCTCGCCCTGATCAATCATCATGGGGGCAAAATGATTGCGGTCGCGCATAAGCTTGCCTGCTTCGTGCAGGGTTAATCCTTTGCGTTGCCTGCGCTCAAAAAACAGTTTAGCAAAAGCATCGCGTTTATCATTTTCCATTAACGGATCAATGATTTCGACACCCTCAAGATTGATATTGTTTTCTTTGATAATGGCAGTGATTTTTTCTTTGTTTCCCAATAAAATGGGAATGGCCATTCCTTCTTCGCGGGCCACTTGTGCCGCGCGTAAAATTTTATAATTATCGGCTTCAGCAAATACAACACGCTTCGGATTTGAACGTGCTTTATTTCCCATCACACGAATGAAATTGCTTTCTTTACCCAAGCGAGCCAGCAGCTCATTGTTGTATGCATCCCAATCGGTAATTGGATGTTTGGCAACGCCACTGTCCATTGCGGCTTTGGCCACTGCCGGAGAAACTGTTGTGATTAAACGCGGGTCCAACGGTTTGGGAATAATATAGTTTCTGCCAAATGTGAGGGCCGTTTCATTATAGGCCATGTTCACAATTTCTGGAACGGGCTCTTTGGTTAATTTTGCCAGGGCATGTACAGCAGCAATCTTCATTTCCTCATTAATTTTGGAAGCCCTTACATCCAACGCGCCTCTAAAAATATACGGAAACCCTAATACATTATTTACCTGGTTAGGATAGTCACTTCTACCTGTTGCGAGAATAATATCTTTACGGGAAGCAATGGCTTCGTCATATGGAATTTCCGGATCGGGATTGGCCAGTGCAAACACCATGCAGTCTTTGGCCATGCTGCGCACCATATCTTGTGACAATACGTTTGCTTTTGACAAACCAACAAATACATCTGCATTTTTTAAGGCGTCAGCTAATGTTTTTAAGTCAGCACCTGTTGCAAACTGAAGTTTGGTTGCATCTAAATTCGGGCTGTCTTTTCTAATAACACCCTTACTGTCGCACATGATTAAATTTTTAGGATCAACACCTAACGAAATGGCTAGTTTGGCGCATGAAATAGCGGAAGCTCCTGCTCCGTTGAATACTACGCGCACTTCACCAATGTTCTTTTTAACCAACTCTAATCCGTTGATTAGTGCAGCACCCACAATAATAGCTGTTCCATGCTGGTCATCGTGCATAATCGGAATGTCAAGCTCTTCCTTTAATCGTTGTTCGATTTCAAAACACTCGGGAGCTTTAATATCTTCTAAATTGATTCCGCCAAAAGTTGGGCTAATGGCCTTTACTGTACGAATAAATTCTTCTGTATCTTTTGTGTTTACTTCAATATCAAACACATCGATATCGGCAAATATTTTAAACAAAACACCTTTGCCTTCCATAACGGGTTTTGAAGCCTCGGGTCCGATATCACCAAGGCCTAATACGGCTGTTCCGTTTGAAATAACAGCCACTAAATTTCCTTTAGCGGTGTATTTGTAAACATCGTCAACGTTGGCTGCAATTTCCAAACAAGGCTCAGCTACTCCCGGAGAATAGGCCAAACTTAAATCGCGCTTGGTATTGGTTGGTTTGGTTGGGACAACTTCTATTTTGCCGGGACGGCCTTTGCTATGATACTTTAATGCGTCTTCTTTTAACGTTGACATAAGCTTTTCTATAAAGGATAAGGATTCGAAAATACAAAAATTGTATTCTGAACATTGAAATAATTGTGAGCCTAAAAATTAGGGCTTATCGACATATCAGCGTAATAGTCTAATATGTAGTTTACTGCGTCATCCGCGGTGTCTACGAGTTTAAACAAGATAAGGTCTTCGGCATTGATGTTTTTTTCCTTTTCAAGCATGGTGCCTTTGATCCAGTCCAGCAAACCACTCCAGTATTCGGAGCCAACCAGTACTACCGGGAAACGGGCCACTTTATGGGTTTGAATCAAGGTGAGCGCTTCAAACAATTCATCGAGCGTTCCAAACCCTCCGGGCATTGCAATAAATCCCTGGGCATATTTAACAAACATCACTTTGCGCACAAAGAAATAATCGAAGTTGATCATTTTATCGGCATCAACATATTTGTTCACGAATTGCTCAAAGGGAAGCTCAATACCTAGCCCAACGGACTTGCCGCCCAATTCAAAAGCGCCTTTGTTGCCCGCTTCCATAATACCCGGACCGCCACCTGTAATAACGCCAAATCCGGCATGTACAAGTTTTTGAGCAATCTCTTCGGCAAGGAGATAGTACTTATTATCGGCCTTGGTTCGGGCCGAACCAAAAATGGAAACGCAAGGGCCTATTCGGCTCATCTTTTCAAATCCTTCCACGAACTCCGACATAATTTTGAACGTTGCCCAGCTATCAGATGTTCTGATTTCCGGCCAGTCTTTTTTCTCGAACGCTTTTTTTATTCTCTCTTCGTCTGTCATGGTATCAATATCACTTTTATGCCACAGATGAGCATAGATTAATTTTTATTGAAGGTAGTGAATTTTCACAAAAGGTATGCAGGAAACGTTTGATGCTAATGTATGCAACGATTAGCCCAAAAGTTGTTTAAGCAAACCGCCAATCATTTTTCCATCGGCACGACCTGCAAAATGTTTCATTGCAAGAGGCATTACTTTTCCAAAATCCGCTGCAGATGTTGCCCCGGCTTCGGAAAGCAATGTTTGAAGCTCGGCTTTAATTTCATCTTCGCCAAGTTGTTTCGGTAAATATTTCTCCAATACATCCAACTCTTCGCGTTCGGTTTGCGCCAATTCGGTGCGGCCGTTTTGCACAAAAATATCAAGCGATTCTTTGCGTTGTTTGGCGAGTTTTTGTACAATTTTTAACGATTGCTCATCGGTAATCTGTCCGCCTGCACCCTCTGCTGTTGCCGCCAGCAACAAGGCGGCCTTTACAGCGCGCAACGCACGAAGAGTTGCCTCTTCCTTTGCTTTCATGGCCGTAATGATATCTTTATTTATTTGTTCTTGTAAGGTCATAACGTGTTTTTAATTGTTGTTTTAGCGAAGGATCTTCGGCTACTTTTTCTTTGTAATATACTTTGCTGTTTTGGGCAAAAAGAAAGGGAAAGTATCGCTTCGCAAACCTAGGCGCAATGTTTCCAATGGAATAACATCATTTGTGGCAATGTTACCCAGATTTACATTGTTTCCGGCTAATTTGATAAAGTATGTTTGTTGCGCTTTTTGAGGAGCTTCCCAAATAATACGGTCGCCATCAATTTTGGTTAAAATTTCCTGAACCAATCCTTCACGAACTTCACCACTCGAACGGAAAACACCCACATTACCCGCTTCGCGGGCTTCGGCAATTACTTTCCAGGCGCCTGCTTTTATCTCGGTTTTCATCAGTTCAATCCACTGGTATGGTGGAATTATTTTTTCAACGTCCTTGCTTCCTACTTCGCTTAACACGGTGTAGTTTTTACTGAGTTTATGCACAAAGTCTAATTTTACATCATGCGGCATTTCAATACTTCCATCAGACACTTCACAGTGTTCCATTTTGTATTGGTCCAGCATTTTCAAAAAGTCATCGAATTGGCCCCGCACAATAAATGCTTCGAATAAGGTCCCCCCAAAGTACACGTTGATATTTGCCTGTCGGTACAAATCTATTTTTTTCTGAAGGTGTTTGGTAACCATTGCCGTTCCAAAACCAAGCTTGACGAAATCGACTAAATCGCCATTGGCATCAATAAAATTTTCGGCTTCACCTAGGCTAAGCCCTTTGTCCATTACCATGGTAATACCACTGTTGCGAGGTTTCGCGGTGCGCGAAGGAATGTTTTTAAGTTTAAAGTTGTTCATCGAATGATATTAAGGTCTGTTGCGTTCTATTGCTGAAATAATTTCGGGGACATGCGAAAGTACGGGTGTTGTTTCAAACAACAAGAAGTGGTCGGTAAAGTTTAACAATAAACCCAACTCAAGGTGTTCGAGGGCTTCCTGTGCTTTGCCAACAGCATATAAATAAGTCACTAGCCGGTAATGGTATTGGTGACAATCGGGCTCTATTTTCAGGGCTTCCTGTAACATTTCAATAGCCAGCTCAATATTGCCTTTTGTGAAACAGATAAAGCTCCAATCCAGCCAGCCCTCCATCATTGTTGGGTCAAACTCCAGCAATTGTTTATAGTGTTGTTCGGCTTCGGCCTCATCACCCATTCTGTATTCGGCTTCGGCAAGCACCAGTAAATATTCCGGGTTGTCTTGCTCAAGCATAACGGCTCTTTTAAAATAAGCCAGAGAATCTTTGACATTCCCGTCTTTTTCCAGGGTAAGCCCAACTCCAAACCAGGCTTCAGCTATATTGGGATTTAAGAGGGTTGCTTTTTTATAATACTCACGAGCTTTTTCGTTGTCGTTTAGTCTCTCAAAGCAACCCGCCAGGTTGCAATAGGTAATGGAGTCCGGCCCTTCTTTTTCAATGGTTAAATTGTATTCTTCAATTGCCTCAGTAAACCGATCGAGCTCAACCAGGGCGTTGGCTTTATTAAACCTCGCAGCCACATAATCATCATCAATTGCCAGGCAATAGTCGAATGCATCAATGGACTGCTGGAACTGCTCCATCTTAGTGTATATTACTCCTAAATTATACCAGGCATTGGTAGAGTAGGGGTCCAGATCAATAAGTTTTTCATAGTGCTCAACACAGCGGTCATAGCGGCCAACGATATCACAGCAGTTGGCAATTTCATAATGAGCTTGCTCATTGGCAGGGTTTTCTGCTATTATTTTTTCAAAATAAAAGATGGCCTTATCATACAAATCACAATCTTCATACACATACCCGATTTCGAAAAGCATGTCTATTCGCTCGTCTGTATGCAAAAGTGCGCTTTCAAAACAATCATGCGCTTCCCGAAACGAATCAAGGTTGAGGTAAGCTTCTCCTTTTAATAAAAACAATTCGGGATTAAAGGGCTCGTATAGTTCTATTTTTTCAATTTCGATGATTGCCTCATCAAGTTTGCCCAGCATGACAAAGACTTCTGCCTTTTTTAGTTTGAAACCGGAGTAATAGCTGTAAAGCTCTTCTCCGTAATACACAACCTCCAAGGCCTTTTTGAACTTATCCTTTTGGATATAGTAGTCAATAATGTTTTCGAGGGTTTCTGCATCAAAATAATCCTGACT
>CALRRW020000127.1:0-5212 GCA_943370695.1 Comamonas sp. lk
CTCTGGATTTGGATTATACAATGTAAAAGACGCGACAACAAAACTGGATGGTACTATTACCGTTCAATCTAGCCCAAATGAAGGCACCACATTTACAGTAATCATTCCAACTAAATAACATGAATGCATTAACACAAACACCCATTCGATTTGTATTAATTGACGACAATGAAATTGATCAGTTGCTGCACAAAAAAATTATTGAGTTGAATATACCCAATGCCATCATAACGCAATACAATGGCGCACAGGAAGCCCTGCTCGCTATTAACCAAACAAACCCCAAAATGGAAATGACAATCATGTTGCTTGATATTAAAATGCCCGTAATGGATGGGTTTCAGTTTTTAGAAGCCTATGAAAACTTAGACAATTCCATTAAGGAACAATATCATATATACATGTTATCATCCTCTTCAAATCAGTTCGATATTTCAAAAGCTACAAACAACCGACATGTACAGGGATTGATTACTAAACCCCTGTCGCAACTAAACTTAATAACTATCCTTCAAAATTTTTAACTTATACGCTCCATGAAAAAGTTCTTTTTAATTTTAGCCTCAATCCTACTTATCCTTATAATATCATTAGCAGCAATTCCCTTTTTTTTCAAAGACAAAATTGCTGCATTGGTAAAAGAACAAGCCAATAACAATGTAAATGCTGTTGTCAATTTTGACAATGATATTGACTTAAGCCTGTTCAAAAACTTCCCTCATTTCACCCTTGGCATTAATGATTTAAGCGTTGTGGGTATCCAGGAATTTGAAGGCGATACCTTAATTGCGTTAAAAAGATTCAGCGCCACGCTTGATGTGATGAGTGTAATAAATGGCGATCAAATAAAAGTAATCAGGGTATTGTTGGACGAACCTGTGATGAATGCCCTTATTAACAAAGAAGGGAAAGCCAATTGGGATATAACCAAACCCAGTACCGATTCAGCAGCCACAGAAACAGATACTGCCGAAACAAAATTTAACATTGCTCTTAAATCGCTCGAAATAACCCATGCCCGCATTGTGTATGATGATAAACCGGGAAATATGAGCGCACGTTTGGTTGATTTTAATCATACCTTAACAGGAGACTTTTCGCAAGATAATTTCTTACTCAATATTGTGATGGATTGCGCACAGCTCACATACACCATGGATGGTATTTCGTATTTGAGTAAAGTAAAAATGGCTGTGCAGGCTGATATTGACGCAAACATGAAAGAGATGAAGTTTACGTTTAAAGAAAATAAAATCGCTTTAAATGAACTGTCATTTGGATTTGATGGTTGGGTAGCTATGCCGGCAGATGACATCAATATGGACATTACCTATGAGGCCAAACAAGCCGACTTCAAACATTTTCTTTCTCTAATCCCTGCAGTATACGCCAAAGATTTTGCCGATGTAAAAACCAGTGGAAAATTAGCCTTCAATGGTTTTGCAAAAGGAACTTACAACGATAAATCGATGCCTGCATTTGCTGTTAATTTGGTGGCAGAAAACGCAACATTTCAATACCCGTCATTGCCTGCACCTGTAAGCAATATTCAAATCAACTTTGCTGCTACAAATCCAACCGGAAACCTGGACGATACCAAAGTGAACTTATCTAAATTTCATTTTGAAATTATGGGCGACCCTTTTGATATGCGCTTAATTGCCACAAATGTAATGCGTGATCCAAGCATTGATGCTGCCTTTAAGGGCCGTTTGAACTTCGACAATATGGTAAAAATTGTTCCGCTGGATGAAGGGATGAAAATAGCCGGAATGATGAACATTGATATGACTGCCGTTGGTAAAATGAGCACCATCGAAAAAGAACAGTATGATCAGTTTGATGCCAAAGGCGTATTTGGACTGAGCAAATTTATGTTTGCCAGCAACGATTTACCTAAGCCTTATTATATTAATGAAGCGGCATTAACATTTAATCCCAAAACGGTTACCCTCACAAAGTTTGATGCCAAAATAGGCAACAGTGATATGCAAATGAATGGTGAGTTTTCGAACTTCTTTGCCTATACCTTTGGACATGGAACACTCAAAGGATTGTTAAACTTTACTTCAAATCAAATAGATGCGAATGAATTTTTAACGTCAGAAGAAGCACCTGCGCAACAACAGGCAACGGCTGACACGGCAAGCATGGAGGCTCCTGAAATTCCCGACAACATTGACTTTACATTAAATGCCAAAATAAACAAACTCATCTACACCAATTTGGATATTGACAATTTTGGCGGCCAAATTAAAGTAGCCGACTCTAAATTATCGTTTAATAAAGTAGCCCTAAATGTAATTGGCGCAGGGATTAAAATGGATGGATTTTACGAAACAACAAACCCCAAAAAACCAACGGTTGATATCGACTTTGGCATCAGCAAAATGGAGTTTCAAAAAGCATTTAAAACATTTAACACCATTCAAAAAATTGCTCCTATTGCCGAAAAAATGGTAGGAGATTTTTCAACCACTTTTAAATTGCAAACCGGGCTCGACCAACACCTCAATCCTGTTTATGATAGTTTATATGCTTTTGGAAACCTCACTATTCCGCATGCCGAACTCCGTGATGTGAAATTATTTAACAAAGCTGCCGAACTCTTAAAATACAGCAAACTAAATAACCCGGCAATGGATAATGTGAACATTAAATTCGAGGTCAAAAATGGCAGGGTTTCAACAGAACCTTTTGACATGAATGTGGCCGGGCAAAAACTGACATTATCCGGATCAACCGGCTTAGACCAAACAATAGACTATATTGGAAAAGTAGCTATTCCCCGCTCAGCAATGGGCGGAGCTGCCAATGGAGCTGTAAATGACCTCTTGGCCCAGGCCAATGCAAAGGCCGGAACCAATGTAAAAGTGAGCGATGTGGTTAATGTAAACCTTGGATTAGGTGGAACATTTACAAACCCAAAAGTAACCACTAACCTTGCCGATATTGCCAAGAGTGAAGCCAACTCTGTTAAAGACCAGTTGAAAGACGAAGTTGACAAAAAACGCAAAGAGCTTGAAGCTAAAGCCAAAGCAGAAGCTGACAGGTTAAAAAAAGAGGGAGAAGCTAAGGTAAAAGCTGAAACCGATAAAGCGAAAGCTCAGGCGAAAGCCGAAGCTGAAAAGGCGAAAAAACAAGCACAGGCAGAAGCCGACAGACTCAAAAAGGAAGCCGAGGCGAAAGCGAAAGCAGAAAGTGAGAAAGCTAAAAAACAAGCTGAAGAAGAAGCTAAAAAGAAATTAAAGGGAATTTTCGGCAAATAATTGTCACTATTTAAAGGAGCTCCGGCTCCTTTTTGCTTTTCAATATTTTTTTGGCATCATTTTTATAGATTTGAAAGAACTTAACAAGTATACCAAATAACAAACACTAATATGAAATCGAAATTTTTGCTTATTCCTGTAATTGCTACAGCCATTTTATTAGGTCCTTCTTGTGCCAATAGAAAAGTAACCCGCTTAGACCCAAACCAACAAACCGATATTAGCGGCCGCTGGAATGATACCGACTCGAAATTGGTATCCAATGAAATGATTAAGGATGTTTTGGAACGCCCATGGAGAAGTAACTTTGAACAAAAACATGGTCGTAAACCGGTAATTATCATTGGCAGTGTCAAAAACAAAAGTACAGAGCAAATTGATCCTATCACCTTTATAAAAGATTTAGAAAAATCATTCATCAATTCAGGAGTTGTAGGAGTTGTTCAATCAGGTGACGAAAGAAATCAGGTACGCGATGAGCGCAATGACCAGCAAACATTTTCGAGTGAAGAAACCAAGAAAAAATGGGGCCGAGAAAAAGGTGCCGATTTTATGTTAAACGGTGTTATTGCATCCATCGTTGATCAATACAAAAACCAAAAAACAATTTCATACCAGGTAAACCTTGAGTTAACCGATTTGGAAACAAACGAGAAAGTTTGGATTGGCGAAAAAGAAATCAAAAAGTATATTAAGAACTAGTTTTATGTTGATTGTGGCTTTGTGTTAATTGTGTTGAATACGAAAACATAATTAACACAAGGCTACTATAGCTTTTGTAAAGCTTACCCTTATTATGAGAGAACATAACTAACAAATCAACCTAATCAACACAATTAACAGTTTTCGCCCAATGCCCTTTCTGAAAAGAAATAAGTTATTCGTTTGTCTTTTGATGATTGTAGCATTCATTACTTCGTGCGCTACATATTATCAAAAAAATGAAGCGTTTATGCATGCCATTTATGAAGGTCACCTGGATGACGCCAATAAAATTATTTTAGCTACAGAAAACAAAGTAAAGAAGAAGGATATCCTCCTTTATTACATGAACAGGGGCACATTGTTTTGGATGAAAGGTGATTTAGATTCAAGCAATACTTATTTCCAAAAAGCCGACTACTACATAGAAGACTTCAAAAAAAACTATGCGGCAAAAGCATTGAGTTTTGCAACCAATCCAAAGGTTGAGCCTTATGGTGGAGAAGGTTTTGAGCAAATCATGGTTCATTATTATACAACCTTAAACTATGCTCAAAAAGGTGATTTGGATGCTGCACTCATAGAGTGTAAAAGAATGCAACTCAAACTTCAGAAAATTACCGATTACTATAATGGCAAAAACAAATACAAACGCGATGCCTTTGTTAATAATTTAATGGGAATGATATACGATGCTCAGGGTGATTACAACAATGCATTTATTTCTTACCGAAATGCATTGGAAGTGTATGAAGAAGATTACACCAAAATGTTAGGGACATCCGCACCTGAACAACTAAAAAAAGATTTGATCCGCACAGCTTACCTTACAGGATTTTATGAAGAGCAACGCCAATACGAAGAAAAATTTAAGGTTAAATACGAAGCGGAAGATAAAAACAATGGCACCCTATTATTTTTCTGGAACAATGGATTAGGCCCCATCAAGGATGAAAACAGCATCACATTTGCAATCGTCCCAACAGGAGGAGGTTATGTCAATTTTATCAATACCGAATTAGGTTTGGTTATTCCTTTTTTTGTAGGCGATCAAGACCAAACCAACGGACTGGCCAGCATGAAATTTATCAGGGTGGCTTTTCCTAAGTATGTAAGCCGTGTACCGCTTTATACAAATGCCACGGGCTCGGTTGACTCAACAAACATTACCACCAACTTTAACGTTGCCGAACCGATTGATGCGATTGCCTATCGCTCTCTTGAAGACAGGCGATTCAAAG
>CALRRW020000128.1:0-5209 GCA_943370695.1 Comamonas sp. lk
CCTTTACAAATAATAGTCTGGTCGCTCGCAAAGTTGGGAGCGGGAAGAGGTAATATAACCAGCGAATCCACAGCGTCTAATCCGTATTCACAGGTTAATGAACTATCAATTAGTGTTAAGCGCGGATAATAGGTTCGAGGCTCGGTGTATAAATAAGAATGGGTATCGGTTGTATAAGTGGTAACATCTCCATCCGCATGGTCCCAGGTAAATTTAGCCGAGTTGGGAGAGTTTACCGTAAAGGCAACATCAACCGGTGTACAACCTCTTTGGGGAGAAAAAGAATAAGAACCATTGGGTCCTCCTGCAAAAATAAATTCAGGTATGGTAAGCGAATCCGTGCATCCGATGGAATCCGTAATTTTGAGGAACACAGTATATTTTCCCGGTATTTTATAGATAGCAGCCGCGGTAATAGTGTCGCCTGTTTTTTGGGCAATATTCCCATTACCGAATCGCCATTCCCGCTTAATAATGGGACTGCCTCCCGCAATAGAAGTATCAGTGAATTTAATGGCCGAATCGTACTTGGTAATGCAGGGAATGTTTCTGGGTAATCCGTCAAACCCAATAATCGGTTTGCGCGCATTTACCCTGATATTTTTTGAAATGGAATCAACACAGCCAAAACTATCGCGGAGCAAAAGTTGAACTTGATAAGTTGTATCGTTGAATGAATTAAAAAAAGTGGAAGAAGAGGTGTTGATACCTTGAGGTAATCTCCACGTAAAAGTTGCAGGAGTATTTACGCTTTGAGTGGTAATGCTAGATTTTAGTACAGTGCTGTCCTTGCCACAGGATTTAATGGTATTGAACGTGAAGCTGGCAGCGGGTTTGTAGGGTTTAATACTTTTAACGGCAACAAATTTACAGCCCTTGTTATCGGTAACCGTAAGTGTAATATTGGTTCCGATTTCCTGGTTGGGAGGTGCGGCTGTATAGGTATATCCCCCAAAATTATTACCGGAAGAAAGACTGTCTCCGTTTCCCCATTGCCATGTTCTTAATACTGCCGGGTTTTCCAGGTTAGAGGTATCGTTTGTATTTACCGTTAGCGGCACGCAACCCATATTGGGCGACAGGGTAAAACCCGCCTTGCCCGCATATACTTTTACGGTGCTGGTATCAACATAGGTATAGGTACATTTTAAATTGTCTTCGATGGTAAGGATCATGTTGTATGTTCCCGAAGAAGGAAAATTAAATGCTGGATGTTGAGCACTTGACCCTCTATTATCGGAGAGTTGGTAGGTCCATTTTTTGATGGTCCGGCTGGGATCCAAACTGGATTGGTCTTTAAACAAAACAGTTCCTCCCAAACAAATGGCTGTATCCAAAGGCGAAAATTTCACCTTGGGAGGTTGGATAACAATGATGGGCAAGGTCATGGAATCTACACAACCTGTAACCGTATCTGTGGCAATCAGTTTTACACGGTATGTTCCTGCCTGGGTGTATACATGGAAGGTGCTATCCGAAGCTGTTGAAGTTGCTCCGCCATCATTAAAATCCCATAACAACCTGTTTTTTCCTTTTGATTTGTTTTTAAAATGAACCGTATCCGTGGCACAGGTATCAATTGCATAACTGTAATTGGCAAGGGCCGGATTAATTTTTATCCAATCATTTTTCACCACAGCATACGGACATCCGTCTCTGGTGGCAATTGCCTGAACCGAAAAATAACCGGTGTCTGTAAATCTGATTGTGATGGTATCACCCACTCCTCCTGAAATTGTAGTCGACCTATTGCTAATGGTCCAGCGGATAATATCAGGAACCACGGAGTTTAAGGGAACGTATCGAAAGGTAACCGTTCCGGGGTTGTAACAAAGCGTAAACTTATCAGCTACAATGTCAAACAAAGGAGGGTCGCTAACCCGCACCGTATCATAATTTTCGTAAATACAACCCGAAGCGTTTGTTCCGGTGAGTTTAAGTACATAAACCCCAACAGTTGGAAACGTATGATTAAAATCTTTTGAATTGGATAAGGTAGTGCCATTCAGTTCCCACTTCCAGGTAGTAAAAGGCCGGTAGCTATTATCCGTTACCCTGAACAAACCATTCAGCGGAGGGCAACCTTTTTTGATGTTTTGATCGGCAATGGTAACAGAAGGACCATCCACCACAATTGTTTTAAAAACGGTGTCTCTGCATCCTGTAGGTTTTGTTGAAATCAACCGAACATTATACTGGCCCGGAGAACTGTAGGTAATTGTTGGATTTACTGCGCTGTTTCCAAGACTGTTTCCGAAATTCCAGGCATATGTGGTGGCACCACCCGAACTTTGGTTGGTAAAATTAACAGTTGCCGGAGCCTTGCAGAAATAATCTTTATCGGGCGAAAAATCGGCAGTGGGTACATCCTGAAGGGTAATGGTTTTGCTCGTTGAATCCACGCAACCTGCACTATCCGTTACCATAAGTGAAACGGTATTCACTTTATTCACCAGGTTGTAGGTTGTGTTCTGATTGAGGTTAAGTGTTCCGCCATTTAACCGCCATTGATAGCTGTGACCTGCCGGAGTGGGTGTTGTGGTATTGGTTAAAAATAAATTTGTTGGCGCACAATCATTGGATGTGGTGTAGGTAAAATTAGCCTTCACACCCCCGATTTTCACAAAAGAGGTTTTGGTTACGATTTGTTTGCAGCCATTAGGAGCCGTTACTTCCAGTATAACGGTGTATATTCCTGCAGCTGTGTAGGTTTTAACCGGGTCGGCAAGTGTTGATGTAGTATTGTCGCCAAACTTCCAAAGGTAGGTATAGCTGTCGGGGATGGACGTGGTGCTGGTAAAGGTAACCGTTGCAGGCGAAACACAGCTAACCGTTCCCGTTGCCGAAAAATTGGCTGTATAGGAAGCCGATGCCGTTACATAGTTTGGTTTGGTAATGGTGCTTTCGCAACCATTCACATCCCTTATGTTTAACGTAATACTGTAGGATGCAGGAAGCGAATAAGTTGTACTTGGATTGGCCGTAGAGCCCGTATTTCCATTTCCATAATCCCAGGTCCAGCTATTGATGGCGCCATTTCCCTGAACCGATGTATTGGTAAATGCAACAGGCATTGGAACACAACCTGTAAGCGGTGAGGCGGTGAAATTGGCAACCGGGTTGGAATACACCGTAATAAAAGCCGTTATTGTTTTCGTATCGGTGCCGGCCGCATTGGTTACTTTAAGTGAAACGGTATAGGTTCCCGGCAAAACATAGGTTGCCGAAGGCGTTTGAATGGAGGAGGTATTGCTGTTTCCGAAGTTCCATAAATAACTGGTTGGATTTCCCGTGGAGGTGCTTGTAAACTGAACTGTTAACGGACTGCACCCTGTTGTTTTGTTGGCGGTGAAGTTGGCCACTGGTTGTGCCAGCAACGTGGTACAACTGAACATCCAGAATAGCAGCGTAAGTGTATAGCAGAAGTTCTTCACGTGTAAATCGGTATACTAATATAGGGATTATTATTCTTATTTTTATCTTAAAATCACCGTTCCGTATTTTTCGGTTAAGGAGCCCCTCATTTCCAGTAAATGCTGATGTACCCTTAGTAAACTTTCAATGTCGGCCGCTGCGTCATTAAACGCATCTTGGTTGTGGCGCAATAACTTTTCGATATTTTTTAGTTTTAACCGGGCCAGTGCCGAGTCCACATCATACTGGTAGTTGGTGCCCGGTTCATCTATAATGATATCATATTTAGCACTCCAGTTAGGACTGATATCGGTATTGGCTGTTAAAATTTCGGCAATCATCTTGCTTACTTTCGGGTCCTGGTGGTATACCAGGCCTTGTATATCTACCTGTTCGTTTTCCAATTGCTGGTTAAAGTATTGAATAATTTCAAGCACTGTGGTGTTTTCAATTTCAATTTCGTCCTCGCCAATATGGTGTAAAATATAATGTGCTATATGCTTAAAATCGGGGCAGGCATGGTTGGCATAACTCATCAACACCCTTACAATATCTTTTTCCTGGTGATCGTGGTGTTGCACATCCACCAATGCCCTCAGCTCATCCTCATAACTGGTGGTTGTTTCCGGCAACGCATCAATATCAGCTTTGGCTTCGCTGGTTGCTTTGCCACGCAACAAACGGTTGGATTCCGTTACCAACAGTTGCTCATCAACATTCAGGATACGGCTGGTTTCTTTGATGAACCCCATCCGTTTAAACGCATCCGGTATTTTGGAAATACTTTCTACAATTTCGCGAATGAGCTGTGCTTTTTTTACCGGGTCGTTTCCGGCATCCGAAGCCAGCAATGAGGTTTTAAAGAGGATAAAATCTTTTTGCTGGGAGGTTAAAAATTCTCCGAACTTTTCGGGTCCTTCTTTTTTGCAATAACTATCCGGGTCCTCTCCGTCAGGGAACAAAACGGTTTTAACGTTGAGTCCACCTTCCAGCAACATATCAATTCCCCTTAAGGAAGCTTTAATTCCAGCAGCATCTCCATCATACAGCACACATACATCGCTGGTAAACCGTTTGAGAAGTTTAATCTGGTTTTCGGTTAACGAAGTTCCGCTGGAAGCCACCACATTTTCAACACCTGCCTGGTGCATGCTGATTACGTCTGTGTAACCCTCTACCAGGTATACAAAGCCGGCTTTACTAATGGCATTTCGGGCAAAAAACAATCCGTATAACTCGTTGCTTTTATGGTAAAGCTCTGTTTCGGGAGAGTTTACATATTTCGGACTTTTCGGGTCTTTTTTTAAAAACCTTCCGGCAAAAGCAATGGGTTTACCACTCAGTGAATGGATGGTAAACATCACACGACCGCGGTAAGCATCGTAAATTTTACCCTGCTCGCTTTCTTTAACTAATCCGCTTTTTTTAACAATATCCAGGTTAAAGCCTTCTTTGGAAGCCGCAGTTGCAAAAGCATCCCACGAATCTTTGCTGTAGCCGAGTTTAAATTTGGCAATGGTTTCGGGCCTGAATCCCCGTTCTTCAAAGTACGAAAGGCCAATGGTTTGCCCTTCTTCATCGTTTTGCAATACATTGGCAAAGTAGTTCTCCGCAAAATTATTCACGATTTGCAGCGACTCTTTATCGCTCGAACGTTGTTTTTCGGCAGCCAGTTCTTCTCCGCTGATTTCACGCTCGGGCCATTCAATCCGGTACTTTTCGGCCAAAAACTTCAGTGCATGGATATAGTCGAGGTGCTCATACTCCATCACAAAGTTCACCACGTTTCCGGCTT
>CALRRW020000129.1:0-5178 GCA_943370695.1 Comamonas sp. lk
TTGGGTGCACACAGCAGTGGTGTCCACATGCCCCTGCACAATATGGCCATCAAAACGCCCATGAGCAGGCATGCACCGTTCAATATTCACTTTGTCGTTTACCTGCCATTGTCCCAGGTTGGTTTTGGTTAACGTTTCATCAATGGCCGTCACCGTGTATTGATCATCTTTAATGGATACCACCGTGAGGCAAACACCATTGTGCGCAACACTTTGGTCAACCTTAAGTTCTGCTGTAATAGGAGTGGAGAGGGTAAAGTGAATATTACTTCCTTCGGAAATAATATGGCTTATTTTACCTGTGGTTTCAATAATTCCTGTAAACACGTTGTCGGGTTTTTAGCGGTTAAGTTTAATGGTGCCTCGTTTGTGATTCACCTTTAAATCGAGCAAATACTGCTCATGAACATCGCAGATATAAAAGTAGGTGCCATCCGGACATTCGCCTCCGGTACCATTAATCTGGCCGTTCCAGTTGATATCAAGATCAGAGGTTTCGTAAACAACCTGACCCCATCTGTTGTATATTTTTAATTCTATTTTATTGATGAACCGGTATGGGAAAGGTCTTAATAAATCGTTTTTCCCGTCTGTTACTTCAGGAGTAAACACATTCGGTATTTCATAATACGGGCAGTTGTCAATGCATACCTCGTTATCAAACAAACTTTCATTGTTAAAAGAGTCCACCCCGGTAACCGCATAACAACCCGCAATGGAATATTTAAGGGTATCGCGCGAGTCGTTAAAATCAAACGTTGAGGCACTCTGTGTTCCCAATAAGGTATACGGATCGGTCACGAATTTTTTGTAATACACATTATAACTCAGCACATCCTCGGCACAAGATGTGCGGGGTGTCCATTTCAGTTTATTGGTAAAATCATAAAAAATATCGCAAGGTGGGATAACCGTTAAAAGGGGTGAGCACGGCTTTACCGTGTCAACCGGAATCCCAATGGCTTCCTGCGAAAAATTAGTGATAAAGGAATTTGAAAAAGAATATTGTCCGAGGGATTGAATCTTGTATGTGTAAGCTACACCGTTAATCAATCCGGTGTCCGCATATTGCCTTGTACCAATGGTTGTAACCGAATCGAAAATACTCGTTACCGGATTTTTTTTGTAAATAGTATACTGCTCGTTTATCCAAGGAACCTGTTCATTCCAGGTTAATATATTGGTATTATCGGTGGAGTAAATTGTGATAAAAACGGAGGATGCCTTCGGACTTTCATCAATGTAAACATAGCTACCCAGCGAGTCGTATTGAAACTCGATACGGTACGAATACGTCTTTTCGGTTGTGTTGATATTGGTATCAATGGTAAACGTATCATTAATTAAATAAAACGCAGGATAATCAAATGATTTAAACGAAGTGTAGCTGCCGGTGGTTCCATTGGCATTCACAACTGCTCGCTTGCATATTAAGCGGTAAGGTGCCACATAAATACTTGTATCCAGCGTATCCGGACGAATCCAATTGAGCTGAATGGAGCCATTGAGTAAACTGGTATTGCGCACCGATACTTTGGTGATAACGGGTTTGCTTAAAATAATGGCATCGCATGCTTCGGCCGAAACATAACTTTCGGAAGGTTCGCTTACAATATTGGAGCCATCGGCAGCACGCGATGGAAACTGCGCCACAATGCGGTAACAATAGGTAATAAGAGGAGAGAGGCCCTCGCCTTTGTTATCGTCATAATAAAACGTATCGGTTAAACTATTCACATTGCCACTCACCGTTCCGATTAGTTCATATCCGAGTTGTGCAGGCATTCCTGTAACGCATGGTTCAATGGTATATTGGGTGCTGTCTGTTTTGCGGTAAATTTTATACTTATTGGCCAGCAGGCACGAATCCTTGTTCCATGAAATGAAGAACCCGTTTCCTCTTTGTTTAAGCGTTAAACCATTAGGGCGCGGCCCCACCACTTTAATACTAAAACTGGAGTAACTTGCCATCGGAACACCCGGGTAATCGTCCATGGCCTCAATAGTGCCCATATGTGCACGGTAGCGAACATGGCTGCAGGTGGTTTTCCATAAAAACTGTGTAGTGGCCACGCTCACCCCAATACCGGGATTGGGATTCAGAACAGCCGGACTAATGGGCAAACTAAACGGCCCACCATATCCTCGGATATAAATCCGTTGAATGTTTACATCCGTGGAGCTGATATTGAACTTCACCGAATCGCCCGCTTCCACACAACTGTTTACAACGGTGGCTGCACTTGGTGGCTGGTTGTTGCAATCGCGAATGCGGATTTGCATATCCCTGTCTACATAACCCACCACCTTGCCATTGCGGTATTCTGTAACCCGGATAACAATATTGTATAAACCCGACTCGGTAGGGAATACCCAATACAAATTTCCGGTTTGCGGATTAATGGAAAAACTATCGGAATGGGTTGGAATGGTGTAATTGGGAACAGGCTTTCCATCGGCATCTTTGGGTATGCCAAGTGAGTACACCAAGCTGTCACCATCCGGATCATAAGCGCCCGGATTGTGCATGTAGAAAAAATTCTGGCAACCATCCAAAATCGGTTTTACCGTTAATTTAGGCGATTGATTATTGCCAATGGAATTGTTGATGCGGATAACACTCGCTACATAAAAAGCAACAGCATCCGTATTCACTCCATTGTTGATGTTTAAAATACCACCAACCCTGTTTCGGTCAATAATACTTACCTGAAACACGCCATCACTTGAATACAAATGTTGCGCGATGTAAATATTTTCCTGTGTGGTGCCCTGCGGTAATAAAATTGTTTTGGAAGTTCTGTTGATGGTTTGGGTGCTGCCATCACCCCAGGTAAGTTCAACGGTGCCGGTAAAAGCATTTGCATCCGAAGAAGGGTCGGTGTAGGTAGCTACAATAACCCTGTACAATCTTCCCGAAATTTGTTCATAAGTGATTTCTCCCGCTCTGTAATGAGTAGCAAACAAGGGTAAACTTAACAGGAAGCATACCAAAAAGGGGAGTATGTGCAGATACGTTTTTTTCAAAAGTGCCGAACTAAACTTTCGCGCTAATATACGGTATATAAGATTACAATAGTGTTAAGTTGGTTGCAAAAAAAAAGTGATATCAAAAATATTTCTGATACCACTTTTTACCGTTAAGGTTAATAAAGGTAATTAACCAAATGATTATTATGCAGTGAATGAAGCACCTAAGTACTCACGGTTCATGCGGGCAATATTTGAAAGCGAAATGCCTTTTGGACATTCAGCCTCGCAGGCTCCTGTGTTTGTGCATGAGCCAAAACCTTCAGCATCCATTTGCGACACCATATCCAAAGCACGTTGTTGGCGCTCGGGCTGACCTTGTGGCAACAATGCCAATTGTGAAATTTTAGCCGATGTAAACAACATTGCCGAAGCATTTTTACAAGCAGCAACACAGGCTCCACAACCAATACAGGCTGCAGCTGCAAAGGCCTCATCGGCATTTACTTTTGAAACAGGCAAACTGTTTGCATCCTGTGCATTTCCGGTATTTACCGAAATATATCCACCCGAAGCAATAATTCTGTCGAAGGCACTTCTGTTTACCATCAAATCTTTGATCACCGGGAATGCTTTTGCTCTCCAAGGTTCCACCACAATAGTATCGTTGTTTTTAAACGAACGCATGTGCAACTGGCAAGTGGTTACGCCTTTTAATGGCCCGTGCGGACGGCCATTGATAAACATGCTGCACATACCACAAATACCCTCACGGCAATCGTGGTCAAATGTTACAGGATCTTTTCCGGCTACAATCAGTTGTTCGTTTAATACGTCAAACATCTCTAAAAACGACATGTCTTCCGATACATTCGGAACATTGTAGGTTTCAAATTTCCCTCTTTCGTTTGTATTTTTTTGTCTCCACACTTTAAGTGTGATGTTCATATTTCCGCTCATGTTTTAATATGTTTAATAGTTGATTGTGTTGATTATGTTAATGCTGTTAATGACTTTTACATAATTAACAGATACCATAATTAACATTTTACTTATAGCTACGCGCTGCAATCTTAATATTCTCGTATTTTAATTCTTCTTTATGCAATTCCCATGTATTGCTTCCTTTGTTTTCCCAGGCCGATACAAATGCGAATTTTTCATCATCACGCAATGCTTCACCTTCTTCGGTTTGGAACTCTTCACGGAAATGCCCGCCACAACTTTCGTTACGGTTTAAAGCATCAATACACATTAATTCACCCAGCTCTAAGAAATCGGCAACACGACCGGCTTTTTCCAACTCAGTGTTCATACCATTGGCTTCGCCCGGTACACGCACATCTTTCCAGAACTCATCGCGCAATGCTTTGATTTCGGCAATTGCTTCTGTTAAACCTGCAGCATTACGTCCCATACCACATTTGTTCCACATAATTAAACCCAATTTTTTGTGGAAATAATCAACAGATTTGGTTCCATTCACGGTCATTAATTTATCCAACCGCGATTGAACTTCTTTCTCAGCAATTACAAAAGCTTCATCCGTTGTTGAAATGGCTTTGGTTCTGATTTCGTTGTTGAGGTAAGAACCGATTGTATATGGAATAACAAAATAACCATCGGCCAAACCTTGCATTAACGCTGATGCTCCCAAACGGTTGGCACCATGGTCAGAGAAATTAGCCTCACCCAAAGCATATAAGCCAGGTACGGTTGTCATCAAGTTATAATCAACCCATAAACCACCCATTGTGTAATGCACAGCAGGGTATATCATCATTGGATTTTCGTATGGATCAACACCGGTAATTTGTTTGTACATATCAAACAGGTTACCGTATTTTTCTGCTACAACTTCTTTACCCAATTGTTTTACAATGGCATCGGTTGGATGCTGAATACCTTTTTTGGTTGCTTCAATACGTCCGTAACGCATCATGTTGGCAGCAAAATCCAAATAAACGGCTTCACCTGTTTTGTTCACACCAAAACCGGCATCACATCTTTCCTTAGCAGCACGCGATGCAACATCACGAGGTACCAGGTTTCCGAAAGCAGGGTAGCGTCTTTCCAAATAATAATCTCTTTCGTCTTCACTTAAATCGTTCGGGCTTTTTTTACCGGTACGAATCGCTTCAGCATCTTCTTTGGTTTTAGGTACCCAAATTCTACCATCATTACGCAACGACTCACTCATCAAGGTTA
>CALRRW020000130.1:0-5160 GCA_943370695.1 Comamonas sp. lk
ATACCGATGTATTCCCGAAAATTAGCTCCCGTTGGATGTGCCATGTTTTGGTTGTAGTTCACATAGGCATTTTTAGCGTCAAAGGATGTATACATATACGGCCAGGCCTGGTTGTATTCCGCCTGTAAATCCAAGTTGTTTACAGAAAGGGCATCAATGTATTTAATTCCGAGTTGATAGGCTTCCTTATTTCCCCACCAGCCTTGTCCGCTAAAACGTTTGTCAAAACTAATTTCAGAAATCATCATCTGACCATAAACAGAAAAATGCCGTGCAAAATTGTACTTAAAGTCCATTCCCAAAATGGCTTTATCGGAACTGTTCAATGAATTTTCAATGGGTTTGTAAAAAATAATAGGGTTTAAATATTGCGGGTCAAAACCAGTACTCGAATGCCCGCTGTCTCGCTGGAATGAGATGGTTTGTACAAAGCCAATGTTGAATTTTTTAGTTACATTGATGCTGGCATGTGTTGTTGCGTAATAATGGCGTTTAACAAAGTTTCGTCCGATAAAAGGCGCATAATCATACATGTAACCAAATAGGTTGGTATAGTTCAGTTTCCATATCCGACTGTTAATTCTGAAAAAAAGATGGTCGGTAGAAAAGTCGGAAAGGATTAAGGAGCGGTATCCATTCCCTAAAAAATTACGCCCCTGCCCGAATTGAAGATCAATATATTTACCCGCCTGAATAGCAACATAACCGCTGGCTACCCAATAATTAAAAACACTGCTGTCACCGGGTTTTACCAATTCTGTGTATAGGAATGCCTGCCCCGCAACCACATTGTTGTTTTTGTAGTACTCTAAATTCCATGTGTTTAGTTGTTGAATCTCATCACCCACCATCGTGTAAAAGCTGATGTTTTTACCAAACTTACCGCGGATTTCAAGTCCCCTTGTATTGATGTATGCAAAGCTCTTTAACCTGCTGTCATATTCTCCCTTAAGGTATAAAACCGGATTAAAAACCAGGGTCAGATCCGGAACGCCAATATCATATGCTGCGGCCTTGTGTTTATAAATATCGGTGCGCCAAAACGGTTTTTTAGAAAGTGTTTTAGTGGAATTACTGTACTCAAAATTGTCGTCCTGCAAATATTGTAAGTTAAACTGGTCCTGTTTGCTCAAAGGCGTGTTTACCTGATCAAAGCTGTCTGCATAATGGGCAATGCTTTCTCTTTTATAGGCTCTTGTGCTGGTATTGAATTCAAAAGGAGTTGCTAACCGGCCTTGTTTTATTTCCATCCTGTCCAATACATGCATAGAGTATGAACCCAATGGCACGTATGAACTTTGTGCTGATGCTGTTGTTGCAACACAAATGACAAAACAGAAAAGGAAACAGCGTAAAATAGTTAGCATAAACACAAAAGTGCTTTATTAATTTGGTTTACAAAGGTGAAACTTGTGAAACCTTGTTGGTTGACGTTAATTTAACAATTAATATATTGATTTGTAGAAAGTTATTTTGCAATTTGGAATTTCATATAAATGTTTTCATATTGCCTAAACACTTTTAAATACGCCCGCCTGTAAGTTTCAATGATGCTAACATATAAAAAAAATCTGCTTTTGTTAGTATTTAATTGCCTGTTATGCAGCAATATGTTTGCCCAGTCAGACTCCGCTACTGAGGCGTTTACGTTTTTACCAAAGTCACATATTGTTCCCTTGTTTACGGCCGACACCCGATCACACCGGTTGAGCTTACACAAGCCGTTTAATGATGTAGGGTATATAGGAAGCATGGGAGGGATATTCCCACTTGTAAATCTTAACAAATGGAACAAGCAATTTCAGTTTAGCGCGGCATCAACTGTTTATACTACCCTGGATAAGTACACCAACAGAGGTTACCTGGTGAATGTCGATTTTTTTGTCGATTTCTTTTTTGATGTAAAATTGAATGATATTATCAGTATCCGAAGCGGACTTGGTCATACCAGTCAGCATCTTGCCGATGACGCAGTTTCAACCGGCCTGGTTGCGATAAACTACACCAGGGATTATGGACAGCTGTTTCTGGTGTTGACATTGCCCGAGCAAAGAGTAATTTTGTACGGGGGCGGAATCTTAAACACCAGTTTTCGCACCGATGTCAATTTTGAAACAAAAGCCATGTTTCAGGCAGGTTTTGAACACAGCCCGGTAAAATGGTACCAGCACAATTATCTGTATTATGCTGCCGATGTAAAGTTCAGGGGAGAGTTAAACTTCGGAACCACGCAGAATATACAACTGGGATATAAATACGCCCGTTTAATGCAAAATACCTTTAGGCTATGCCTTAATTACACGAGTGGATATGAAGAGCGTGGGCAATTTTATAATCAAAAAAATAAGTTTGTTTCATTAGGGATGTATTTTGATTTTTAGCCGGATTAGGAAATGAGGATTAAGACAGTTTTTTGTATGCTTGTTATTCCTGCTTTAGCTTTTGCCCAGGCTGATTCTACTTCCTTGCCCACATCCTCAAAGTTTACCAACAAACAAAAGATATTTATAGGAGCATTAGCCGCTCAGCAGGTTGCCAGTTTTTATGTGCAGTATAATTGGTGGTGGAAAAATGATTACCACTCCTTTAATGTTGAACCCGATGGGTTTGTGAATAATTACAGTTTAGGAGTTGATAAGATCGGACATTTTTATACATCGTATGTATATTTTCACTTGTTGAACGAAACCATGCGGTGGGCCGATTTTTCAACCAAATCGCGGCTCATTACAAGTACAACGGTGCCACTGATGTGGGCAATCAGTATTGAAATAGGTGATGGGTTTTCCGGATACGGATATTCGTGGGAGGATCTGGGAGCAAATACGTTGGGGATTGCATACGGACTGTTGCAGGAGAAAGTACCCTATATGCGCAACTTTAAATTCAAATTCAGTTATTACCCGTCACAATATTATATTGATGATCATTTTAAAAACTGGGTATTAACAGATGATTATCATTCGGAGTTTTTTTGGCTCAGTTTCGATATTCATAATTTGTTGCCCAAGCCTGCAAAACGTTACTGGCCGGCATTTTTAAACATGGCAATCGGATACGGAATAGACAAAAATACACCCCGCTATGCAACGCCCACAAGGCGTGAATTTGGAATATCTTTTGATTGGAATATTTCCTCTATCAAAACGAAAAAGAAAGGAGCCTACCTGATAAAGGAAATGGCCGATTATATTCATTATCCTGCACCCGGTGTCACGAAAGTTCAGGGCGAGCCCGCATCGTTTAAAGTAATATTGTTAAGGTAAATAGTGTATTTATTCCCAAAGCCACACCGTGAAAAGGATGTTTATCACAGGATATGAAATGCTTTTTTATGTCATCAATCAAAATACTTATTTTGCGCAACAATGAACGAACCAGAAGCTAAAATACGAATTGATCAACTGACCACCGAGTTGAATAAACACAATTACCAATATTATACCTTATCCAAACCTTCTATAAGCGACACCGAGTTTGATTTGTTGTTAAAGGAACTCGAAGCGCTCGAAAAACAATTCCCCCAACTGGCGGATGCGAACTCGCCCACTCAGAAAGTTGGTGGTGATATTACCAAAGAATTTAAACAGGTAAAACACAAGTATCCCATGCTGAGCCTTGGGAATACCTATAGTGAAGATGAGTTAAAAGAATTTGACGAGCGTATCCGTAAATCAATTGGAAATGATTTTGAGTATGTATGCGAACTCAAGTTTGATGGGTTGGCCATTAGCATTACCTATGAAAAGGGAAAGTTGTTACGGGCAGTAACGCGTGGTGATGGCGTTGAGGGTGATGATGTAACAACCAATGTGAAAACCATTAAAACAATACCCCACAGATTGCCCCAAAGTGATTATCCAGGGTTGTTTGAAATACGCGGTGAAATATTAATGCACCGTAAAACATTTGATAAGTTGAACGATGAATACCGGAAAGAGCTCGAAGCCAAAGGGTATGACGAAGAAGAGGTGAAAGAGAAGTTGTATAAGAATCCCCGCAATTTCGCATCTGGTACCCTAAAAATGCAAGATTCGAAAGAGGTAGCCAAACGGCCGCTCGACTGTTTTTTATACTTTGTATATGCCGACCACCAGGTTGCCGATACCCATTTTAAAAGTTTGCAAAAAGCACATGAGTGGGGTTTCCAGGTAAGCGATAGTTATAAGCTGTGCAAAACCATGGATGAGGTGATGGCTTTTATTAAGTATTATGAAACAGAACGCGAGAAGTTGAGTTATGAAATTGATGGTGTTGTGATTAAAGTAAATAGTTACGCGCAGCAACAAGAGTTGGGTTTTACCGCAAAAAATCCACGTTGGGCCATTTCCTATAAATACAAAGCCCAGCATGCTGTGAGCCTGTTGCAAAAAATCACCTATCAGGTGGGGCGAACCGGAGCGATAACTCCCGTTGCAAACCTTACTCCTGTGCAACTTGCAGGTACCACTGTAAAACGCGCAAGTTTATACAATGCCGATGAAATTGAACGATTGGATTTGCATGAAAACGATTGGGTATTTGTTGAAAAAGGCGGTGAAATCATTCCCAAAATAACCGGAGTGGATTTTAGTAAAAGGGATCCGAATGCAGTTAAATATGTGTACGCAACAAATTGCCCGGAGTGCGGAACAGTCCTTGTGCGCAAAGAAGGTGAGGTTGTTCATTATTGTCCGAATGAACTTGGTTGTCCACCACAGTTAATTGGGAGAATTGAACATTTTATAGGGCGCAGGGCCATGAATATTGATAGTTTGGGTAATGAAACCATTGCAGGATTGTACCAGAAAGGATTGATTAAAACGTATGCCGATTTGTATAATTTATCAGCCGAAAAACTATTGGGATTGGAGTTTGAAGTAGGTGATGACGAAAAGAAAAAACGTTCGCTAAAGGAAAAGTCGGTTGAGAATATTCTTAAAGGAATCGCATTAAGCAAAGCGATTCCTTTTGAGCGGGTATTGTTTGCACTTGGAATACGCATGGTTGGAGAAACAGTTGCGAAGAAACTAGCAAAACATTTTATGACCATTGACCGTTTGGCCTCAGCCACCAAGGAAGAAATTGCCGGTATTTATGAAATAGGGGAAAAGATAGCAGAAAACGTTGTGTTGTTTTTTGCCGATGAAGCCAATAGAAATATTGTATTGCAGTTAAAGC
>CALRRW020000131.1:0-5145 GCA_943370695.1 Comamonas sp. lk
GAAACAACTTCCAAAATTGATGATTTAACATACCAGCAACAACAGCTAACCAGCAATGAACTCTTAACGGTTAAGGTTCGTTACAAACAACCGAATGAGGTAACCAGCACAAAGTTTGAAATTCCTGTTTTCAACAACGCTGTTGCATTTAAAGATGCAGGGACTGAAATGCGGTTTGCTTTATCTGTTGCCATGTTTGGCATGAAATTGCGGGGTTCTCCCTTTGTAAAAAATGTTACCTACGATCAGATTATTGAAATGAGCAAAGCTTCAAAAGGACTGGATGACGAGGGTTATCGTGCCGAGATGATTAAGCTTATTGAAACAGCTCAGTTACTCGCATCGCGTTAATTGGTTAAAAAGGCTCTTGCAAAAGGGCCTTTTTTATGATAAGATTATGCCGACTAAGTATATATTTGAAGCAATATATTACCTGGCTTTTCCATAACTGAAAACAAGTATGAACAATTACAAAACCGAACTTAAGTGGGCCATTTATTTTATGATTGTGAGCCTGCTGTGGATGATGATGGAACGTGTGCTTGGATGGCATGATGAGCTCATTGCCAAACACGCAGTGTATACCAATCTGTTTGCTGTGCCTGCAATTATTTTGTACGTATTGGCTTTGCTCGACAAACGTAAAACGGATTATGGGGGCGTAATGAACTACAAACAAGGTTTTATGAGCGGACTGATTATCTCTTTAATTGTAATGGTGTTCAGCCCGGTTACGCAATTGCTCACAACCTATATTATTACACCCCATTATTTTACCAATGCGATTGCCAATGCGGTGGAGTCGGGGACAATGACACAGGAAGCGGCCGAGGCTTATTTTAGTTTGAAAAGTTTCATCATTCAGGGAGTAGTTGGAGCTCCTGTTATGGGTATTGTAACTACTGCAGTTGTTATGCTGTTTATAAAAAGTAAGCAACCATCATAACTTAGTTGGGCTTTGCTCCCTGTTCAATCCATAATCTTACTTCTTCAATTTTATAATCATGCAGCTTTCCTGCAGGTGGCATGATGCGCAATGGGTCTGTTTTAATCAAACTGGCATATAATAAACTTGCTGATGCATTGTATGGCACAACAGATTTCATCGCGCTGTCGTAAACGCTTAATTCTATTTTTCCTGCGCGACTGCCGTTTGCATGGCAACCACTAAAATTGCAATTGCCGTTAAGCAATGGTTGTATGTTTGTGGCGTAACTTACTGTGGGGTATTTAAATGCACGTTTTGTGATGAGAATTGTTTGCGAGCATTTTTGTTCACTTGCTGTGGCAGTTAGTAGTATAGTCGCAGTATCACTGTAAACAGTAGGTGCAATCAGCTGGTACTCATTCTTGAATTTGAAAACATTGATATTATTCCAGGTAACATTTCCGGTGAATATTTCCTCGCCCAGTAATACTTGGATGTGGATGGTATCCTGTTCGTAACACAAATTTCCGGAGACTTTTGTGGTTAAGGTTTTTTGCGGTGTTTCAGAAACCTCATGTTTGCATCCAAACATGATTGCAACCAAACTAATCCAAACGAGTGTATTTAATTGTTGCATATAATTGACTGATATAAAATTCACGTTTTAACTCTTGCAAACAAGTAAGGCACAAGCAACCTTCGAAAGCACTTTTAATAAAAGCCCGTTCATCATCATTGAGTTGAATTCGCGAACATTGACACTCTCCGATATTTTCGGGTTTGCACTCGAATTCACTCCTGCAGCGTACACATTGTTTGCTTTCCATTTACTTGTGGGGTTAATAGGATGTTATACTTTGAAGCAACAACCTCCAACCGCATTAATTAGTTATAACAATTCGTTTACTAAATACATTTTGATCTGATTTAGCCACTAATAGGTACATACCAGTTTGGCTCATCCTGAATTCCATTCCATTTGTTACAGTTGTAACGGTAAAGCTGCTGGTTTTATTTCCCAGTAAATCGTATACGGCAATTTCCGATTGGGGAAAAGTGTTACCAATAAATACAGCTTCATTAACAGCTGCTGGATTGGGAAAAACGGATAATGCTTGTGAATGGCTGATGTTTTTTAAGGATTGGGTAATATCGTGGTGAATAACACCAACGGCATCAAGGTCAAAACCGGAGCTGGCAAAGTCGGTTGGCCAAGGGTCATTAACTTTATTTCCATATGTATCGCGTGTGGCATAAGCGTTTTGAATGCTACCCACTACATCAATGATTTTGACATGTGTAATATAGTTGATGTTTAAACCTTCAATACTGTCGAGCTCCTCGAGGTCGAAGGGTGTACCAAAATTTCCGATGTATTTTCCGGCAAGATTATTCAGGTTTGCAGCAACGGTTCCCTGATAAGGTGCAATTTGTACTGCAGTATCGGTTAAACAAGTAGCCGGAAAACGGGTATAGTTTACGCCATCTGAACTCACCTCAACAAATGCAATTTCCAAAAAGGCTGTGCCGGGTGCTAATGTTTGATCAATAAAACCATTTTCGAATACTGCAAAATCATATCCTTCACCATTTATTATAGGGTGTTCGAAGCTAAGAATTGCCACACCGCCATCGCCCAAACTTGCCACACCACTGCCGGCCTTTCCTATTACGTACGAGGCATCGCCAACCTGCGCTTTGCCCAATGTTGTATCGGCAATATTTTGCCAGCCAAGCTGTAATGTGCATGCCGTTGCCCATGCTTTAAATGCGGAGCTGTCTTTGTGAATAGCGGTGGTTCCTGCAGTGCCTGCCTGTGGTGCAAATTGCGCATTTACATTGGATAGCATCAACCAGCTTAAGCACCATACATATATTTTGTTCATCTCAAAAAAATTGCAGGAGCAAAAGCAAAAAGACACAAGTGCAAAAAGATGTGACTTTTATACCTCTATTCCCGGAAGTGTAAATTAAAATAATGTTGAGGCAGGTCTTCTGACTTTTGCTCATTTTGTTAAACCTTCCCGCAAAAGCAGTGGTTATCAATTAACAAAACGCAAAGTTGAACATCAGGTTTATCAGGCCGGAGGCATGAGTTAACGTAAAATATCAAACTTCATGAGCAATTACAGCAGCGGGTACTGTTACAGATTTTCACTGTATTCCCTTTTAGTCTTTGGCATGAACCGCAGAACCTTAACGGGTACAAATATATTCAATTATGTTACAGGTAAAAATTGGCGAAGTAAAAAGATGAAGGCTACTTATTTAACAGGGATTGCATGGCAAGTTTGTAGCCGTTTAATCCCAAACCACTGATAATCCCTACACAGTGTTTGGATAAAAGAGAAAGGTGGCGGTATTCTTCACGGGCAAAAATATTGGAAATATGCACCTCGATAACGGGCGTTTTAATTGCAGCAACAGCATCGCTTAAAGCAACCGAAGTATGAGAGTATCCACCTGCATTTAAAATAATACCGTCATAACTAAATCCAACCTCGTGTAGCTTGTTAATCAGCTCGCCTTCTACGTTACTCTGATAATAACTCAGTTGTACTTCAGCAAACTCCTTTTTTAATGAATCAAAATATTCTTCAAAAGATTGGTTGCCATAAATAGTTGGTTCGCGTTTGCCAAGCAAGTTTAAATTTGGTCCGTTGATGATGATAATATGCATTGGTGCGAATGTAATTAATTCGGTAGTTAGTTGATAACGTTATTGGTGATAGGCTTAAATGTGCGTAAAGTATATGAAACAATTCCGAAACTAAGAAAATAGGCACTAATTTGCGGGAGTTAAATAACAACAGATTGAACTGGCAGCAGCATACAAAAGGGTTTAAAACATATCTTCAATTGGAACGCTCATTATCGGGTAATTCCATTGAAGCATATTTGCATGATATTGAAAAGCTGCAGCAGTTTTTAACCTTTAAGGAATTAACTTTACTGCCCGAAGAAGTAAAACTGGATACGCTTCGTGAGTTTCTTCGGTGGGTTTCCGAATTGGGTATGATGCCAACAAGCCAGGCCCGGATGATTTCAGGCATTAAAGCATTTTACAAATTTCTGGTGATGGAAGATTTTTTAAAACAAAGTCCCGCTGAATTACTGGAAGCCCCACGCACCGCGCGTAAACTCCCCGATACACTTAGCACACCTGAAATTGATGCCATGGTAGCATGTATTGACAGGAGCAAACCGGAAGGAATGCGCAACAATGCGATTGTTGAAACCATGTTTAGTTGTGGTTTGCGTGTGACTGAAACTGTTACCTTAAAATTGTCGGATATTTCGTATGATGAAGGAGTGGTGAAAGTGGTGGGAAAGGGAAATAAAGAGAGACTGGTTCCTATTGGTTCGGTTGCACTAAAAGCGATCAAAAATTATGTAAACCATGTTAGGGTGCACATTGAAGTGAAGCCGGCCTTTCACGATTGTGTTTTTTTGAATAGCAGGGGCACGGGTTTGTCGCGTGTGATGATTTTTTACATAATCAAAAAACTTGCAGCGGAAGCCGGTATCAGAAAAAAAATTTCACCCCACACCTTGCGTCATTCTTTTGCGACAGCTTTGGTAGAGGCTGGAGCTGATTTGCGCGCGGTACAGCAAATGCTGGGTCACGAAAGCATCACCACTACTGAAATATATACCCATATGGATAGGGAGTATTTGCGCGATGTGATTACCCAGTTTCATCCGCGAAGTTAATAATCAGGTTGCATGGGTTAGTTGGGTTACTTAAGTGTTTCACACAACTAAGTAAACTCAATAAGCAGTGGAGTATAGCAGTGCTTCCAGCTCCGGTTGCAACTCAAATCCACCTTTGTTGGATATGAATTGATAAGCGCTGTTGGGTAAATAACTATCGTGTATCAACTCACCGTTTTTTACTTCAAATGAACCCACAATATCTTCCTGCAATGTTTCCTTATCATCTTTGCCGCGCTGGTCTTTGATATAGATAAATCCATTTTGTTGTTGTTCTACCAAATGAATAATGCCATCGTTAAATTGCGCAAAAAATTTAATGGTCTTGTGAAAGTGGTCCACAAATGCTGGATTAAATTTTGTGTTTTCAAAACTTACAGGTTTTGCCGCATCTACCACAAACCCTATAATCGATTTGGCGCTTAGCTTTGCATCTTTATCCACTTCAGGGTTTACAATGGAAAGCAATAAAGTTTCTTTTCCTTCGATGGCTGTTTTAAGCA
>CALRRW020000132.1:0-5133 GCA_943370695.1 Comamonas sp. lk
GGTGCTTATTTGCCGAGGCCAACCAATTTTTTGGCAAGGGGCGATGCGTTTAAAAACCCCATTTTAGCAAAGGTGTTTAAAACATACCATATGCTTCCCGTATACAGGATAAGTGAGGGTAAAGAGAATATTGAAAAGAATTTTGAAACCTTTGATGCAAGCTATGATGAGGTGAATAAGGGTGGTTCAGTCCTCATCTTTGGTGAAGGATTGTGCGTGAACAATTGGGATTTGCGTCCGCTTAAAAAGGGTCCTGCACGGATTGCCAACAGGGCTTGGGCAAGCAATGATACCGCAAAAGATTTGGTGATATTACCAATAGGATTAACCTACGAACATTTTGATGGTCCGGGAAAATCGCTCATTATCAATTATGGAACGCCTATTACCAAAAATGATTTGAAAGAAAGCATTGGTGCACCTAATTTTGTGCAACAACTCAATGATAAAATTGCATCCGCTATCCATGAGCTTGCATACGTCAACAAACAGCTGAAATCGGATTCTCCCGAACATAACAACATGATGAACGTATGGCACAATGCGGAGAAAAAAGGGGAAGATGTATTGAGTGAATTAAAGCGATCAACCAATCAACCTCTCGATAGCTATCGGGAAACCAATCAACCAAGTGCCAAACGTAGTTTAACAAAAATTCACTTGTCACTCTTCGCTCTCCCTCATTATTGGCTCATGAATATCATTGCCACAAAACTGACCAAAGGAAGTGTGTTCTATGATTCTATTTTGTTTGGGTTTACTTTGTTTTTATTACCGTTGTATTTGATTGCTTTGGGTATTTTAGTGATGTGTTTGTTGTAACTATTATGGCACAAGCCATGATTTGTTTTTATTCCAATAGTTGTTGAAGTTGGTTCCGAAGTCTTGAAATTGACTAATGTCTGGAAGTTTGTTGTGTGTAGAGAAATTGGAATATTCTTCCTTAGATAAAAATTCTATTGTCTGCTTAGTTTCACTATCAAAGACGATATAACAGTTTTTGAGATTTACATTGTTATTGCCAAGAAACTCCCCACATACTTTTGTTTCATGAATACTAAACTTACCTATAAAAATTTGATTTTGAATACCCTCTTGATTGGATTCAATATATGATTCCTCCATAGCGTCAATGCTGCTTATAACATGTTTGTTTCCAATCGGAATACAATAGTAAACACCAAGCCCGGCATAGTTGCTATAGGTAAATGAATTGAAAAAGAAAGTTATTGATAATAGAAAACCTGAAAGAATCCAAGTAAGGAATTTGTTTCTATTGGCCCATTGAACAAACTTATTCTCGGTATATTTAGCAAGGACAAAAAGTAAAATAATTATAATGGAAGCATAAACTGTAGCATAGATTCCCACTACAACTAATGATATTATAATCCCTACTAACGCAAACATTTCTATAGCACTTAATCCTTCACCTTGTTTAAGCCCATGGTATTAATCATCCAATTGGGCAGAGGTTTATGTTGGCCGCGTTTTTTTAAATCCAAATACCAACCCAGTTTTTTGAGGATGGGAACTTTATGGGTTTCCACCATTTCTATTAAGGTACCATCCGGGTCTTCGGCATAAGCAAAACGCCCGCCTGCTTTTCCCATATCAAAAGTGTCGGCACTGTCCACCGTAAATTCAACCCCATTGTCTTTCATGCGTTGTTTTAAGGCTTTCATATCACTCACATCAAAACACAAATGGATAAATCCACCATCGCCCCAAAACCTGTTTTCAAATGTTTTAACGGCAACCCTGTCTTTAGCCTGCAACAATTCAATTTGCACATTGCCCAACAACTTGCTAAACGGTGCGGTGAAATTATTGTTAAACGAGAGCAATACCCTGCGGAATTCCCTGTTGTTGTATGCTTCGCCCAAATCTTCAAAGGTTCCGGTTTTATCGTATTCTACATGCGCTACTCCAAGGCAGTTGCTGTAAAACAGGATGGCTTTTTCCATATTGCTCACACCAATAACGGCTCCTGCAATGCCACCCATCATATATGGTTTGTTTTTAAAAAACGTACTGTTGCGCACTACCTGAAATGAGTTTCCAAATTCATCTTTTACCCAAAACGTTTTATCGTTTAATGGGGTATTGAACAGGGGAGAACAATCCACTTTATGTTGCAGTTCGGCATGCGCTTGCTCCACATTGCTGCATTTTATTTTGGCCGCATTAATTCCGTAATCACCAAAGTGCACTGGAATAGTTGGGTAATTGGTGCCACGGCTGGTAAATTGCCATATTTCGGCACCACCGCCACCGTTCATATTCATGGCTAAAATAGCTCTGCGGGCATGTACTTCGCCACCGGTATATTGTGTCATTAAGGTTGCCTGCGCTTCATCATCAAAAATTTTCACATCAAACCCAAACGTTCTGCGAAACCATGTAAAATAATTTCCTGCATCAGGAATGCCGATGCCAATTTGCTGAATACCCGAGATAAGTTGTTGCATTATTTTAAGCCTAATTTTTTCACCAAAGAAACAAAAACTGCTGGAAAAAAGCGGTGTAAAAACAATAAAATTCTTTCCTGTTGTACAATATATACTTTTCGCTGGTTGCGGTTAACAGCCTTCACAATACGTGCAGCACATACTTCGGCTTTGATGCCTTTTGCCTGGCCTTCGTCCAACACCTGGTGTTTGGTACCGTCATTTTTTAATGCGTTAAACGAAATATTCGTTAAAATTCGCCCGGGAGCAACTACGGTAAAGTGAATATGCGGTTGTTTGTTTTCCAGCATCCACGATTCAAAGAAACCTTCCATGGCGTGTTTGGATGCCGCATAGGCACTTCGCTGGGGAAACCCAAAGGTTCCGGTAACACTACTGATATTGACAATATTGCCATGTTTGGATTGAACCAGCAATGGCCAAACCAATTTGGTGAGTTTTACGGGTGAAAAAAAGTTGAGTTCCATAATGCGCCTGTCCACTTCCTCCGAAGTTTCTTCGGCCTGAGAGCGTTGGCTGATACCGGCACAATTGATTAGGATATCCAAATGCGAAACTGTAGTTGAAACTTCGGTTGCCAGTTTTGATACATCATTCATATTGGCCAGGTCGGCTTGGAAAATATGGGCAATGGCACCTTTGCTTTCGCAGAATTGTTTTACCTCTTGCAATGCTGTTTGGTTGCGCGCAGCGAGTAAAAGGGTATTGCCTTGCATGGCATATTGTTCGGACAAAGCCTTGCCTATACCCGAACTTGCACCGGTTATCAAAATTGTTTTTGTCATAACTTATCAAACATAAAAGGATACAACACAAAAAAAGACTGCAATTGCAGTCTTCTAAATTTGTGGAGGATATCGGATTCGAACCGATCACCTCTTCACTGCCAGCGAAGCGCTCTAGCCAAATGAGCTAATCCCCCTTTATTATGTCTTCCAAATGGCTCTAGCCATCCCGAAGTGTCGGGAGAGCTAATCCCTTATTCTGTTTTCAAACGGTTTTAACCCTGAACCAGTATGCAAATATATTCAGAGAACCTTACAGGACAAATTTTAATACAACAATCGTTACTCCATATAAAATAGTTGCCAGTATAATGCCTCTGGCTGTGAGCAATAAATTTTTGTTGAGGAACAAATAAAACGTACCCAAATTTAAAATTGCGCACAAACTGAGCATTGGTGAAAGTACTTTGTGTTTGGTGGCCACCAGTAAAAATTGGCCCAAATCAATTGCGGCAAATTTGGTATAGTAAAAAATAATAACACCTAAAACGGGGATTAACAATCCTACTATAAGGCCAAAAAGCAATGAGTCTTTAAATTTCATGTGTCTGTTTGTTAAAAAGATAAATTCCACTCATTTAAAAATGGAATAGCATGGTGAGCTGTTAAGTCGAAATGAACGGGAACAATGGAAACATAATTATTGGCAAGAGCCCATTCATCTGTATCTTCTCCTTTGTCGTTGTTTATAAATTTACCGGTAAGCCAAAAGTACTTCCTGCCATTGGGGTCCAGGCGTTCGGTGAATTCTTCTTTCCATTTGGCATTTGCCTGGCGGCAAATTTTGGTACCTACAATTTTATCTTCGTGTGCGTTGGGAATATTAACGTTGAGCAATGTCCCGATGGGTAAACCGTTTTCGAGGATATTTTGTGCCACTTTTGCTGCCACTTTTTTGGCATAGCTAAAATCGGCATCATATGCAAAGTCACACAACGAAAACCCAACTGCAGGTATTCCTTCAATGGCTCCTTCCATGGCCGCACTCATTGTGCCCGAATACAATACATTGATGGATGAATTGGAACCATGATTGATTCCGGATACCAATAAATCGGGTTTGCGTTTTAATACTTTATCAACTGCAAGTTTTACACAATCAGCCGGTGTTCCGCTGCATTGCCATGCTTCGATATCACCATACAAATGTGTTTTATCAAGGCGCAAAGGTTTGCTGATGGTTACAGCATGACCCATGGCGCTTTGCGGACTATCGGGAGCCACAATCACAACTTCACCCAAATGTTTAATGGCTTCTACCAGGTTCTGGATACCGGGAGCTGTGATGCCATCATCGTTGGATACCAGTATGAGCGGTTTTTTAGTTTTCATTTAGTTGTTTTTTAAAAGCAATGCTAATATATCAGCTTCCAGTGTTTTGGTCGGAGTTTCTACAATTTTTCCCACAAGCTTACCTTTATGGAAAACGAAAAAAGTAGGAACATATTCTATATTCAGCGAAGTAATATCGGGCATTGGGCAATGTTTTTTGCGATCTACAGCTATCAATTCAATTTGCGCTTGGTTTATTCCCAGTTGCTCGTTGAGTTTAAAAAAAGCAGGTAAAAGCTCCTGGCTATCGCTGCACCAGGTGCCGAGGATGATCATTATTTTTAAATCGGCTGCAAAGGGTTTGAGCGCATCTACAGCGGTTTGATCCGGTGTGTATTCACTGTAATTTTTTCCATACCAACTGTAATTTTTGATGTCTTTCTGCTCAATTTTTCCGATTAGTAAAGAAGTATCACTCATTTGTGCACGGGTATTGTAAAAACAAATTATAAAAGCCAACAGGAGGATGAAACGCATCGCTTGTATTAAAAAGTAAGCGCTTTTTTTACCATGTTTTCCGAACCGATAAAGATGGGAACACGTTG
>CALRRW020000133.1:0-5132 GCA_943370695.1 Comamonas sp. lk
TGACTTAGAGACAACGTTACTTCAAATACAATTAAGACCAACAGTATCAGAAAAAGTGATTCTTGAAACTTGGACACTTGTAAACAAGCATGATATCGAAGCGTTTGAAAATTTACTCGAAGGAAAATTGGATTTCCCTTTAGCAGAATTGACAACTCATCTTTTAAAAGCCGCACAAAGAAAAGTATCAATTGTTACTACTAATTACGACAGACTTGCAGAATATGCAGCAAGCTTTGCTAATGCTTTTATTTGTACAGGATTTTCTCAAAATTTTGTAGGACATTTTTCCAAGAGTATACATCAACAAGACTTAACAAAATTAAATGGTTTTAAAGGGCAAGTGAATATCTGGAAGGTTCATGGTTCTTTGGATTGGTTCAAGTTTAATGAAGAAACGGATAGACAATTACCTTATCGGTTAACTATTCCAGTAAATCATAAACCATTAATTGTAACACCAGGGCTTTCCAAATATTATGAAACACAATTGGAACCCTTCAGGACAATTTTCACAGAAGCTGATAATGAAATTGAAAAGGCTACTTCATTTCTATGCATTGGTTACGGCTTTAATGACATTCATGTTCAACCTAAATTAATAGCACAAATTAAAAGTGGCAAACCAATAATTGTAATTACAAAAGAGCTAACACTAAAAGCAAAGCAATCAATAATTGATGCAGGCTGTAAACAGTATATTTTGATTGAAGAAGCCAACGGAAAAGATACTCGTGTTTACTCATCGTTATTTGCTGGAGAATTAATAATACCTGATGTTAACTATTGGGCACTTTCTGAGTACCTCAAACTAATAAAAAACTAAAATGGCAATATTTAATTTTGACGACAGTCAGGCGATTGGAACAGTTTTCAGTGTTGATACTGCAACAGTTATTATCAAAGTTCAAGAGTTGGAGAAACTAAGAAAACTTCATGTAAACCAACTCGTTGCTATTAGAAGTGCAAAAGCTGGACAACATTTAATTGGGTTGATTAATAGAATAACTAGAAAGGCATCTGATGAAGAAAATCCAGTTGAAAGTGATTTAGGGTTAAGTGGATTTCTTTTCACTGAGAATATTCTCAAAGTAAATCTTATTGGCACTTTACTTGACCGGCATGGGCTTAAAGAAAATGTGTTTAAACGCAATCTTGATACGGTTCCTGAAATTGAAGCACAATGTTTTCCAATTGATGGCGAAAACATAACAAAATTCATGACTACAATATCAAGTCATGAGAATTATAAAGTGCCTTTGACCGTTGGAAAATACTCAATTGATGAGCAAGCACAAGCATTTCTAGATGGTGATAAATTATTTCAGCGACATGCAGTAATAGTTGGAAGTACAGGTTCTGGAAAATCTTGGTGTGTTGCAAAACTAATAGAACAAATTGCACAGCTTCCAATGGCTAATTGTATATTATTTGACATTCACGGAGAATACAGTGGTAAAGATTTTAAAATGGATGGTTTGCAACACTTGCGTGTTGCAAATCCTTCCGATTTGGGCAAAACAGGGAATTTAGAGAATGATGTTTTAATGTTGCCTTATTGGCTTCTAACTTATGAAGAAATGCTTGCAATGCTTCTGGACAGAAGTGATAGCAATGCACCCAATCAAGCTATGCTGTTTTCCAAAACAGTGTTTGCAGAAAAAATGAAATATTTGGATGAAATTGGAGATACGACTTTCAAAAGTAGCATCACTATAGATAGTCCTATTCCATACAAAATTGATAATATTCTAAAGGAACTTGCAGAACTAGACCAACAAATGGTTGAAGGAGCAAGAACAGAAAAGCAAGGTCCATTTTTCGGAAAACTGACAAGATTTGTTCAAAGACTTGAAGCAAAAACTCAGGATAAGCGACTTGGCTTCCTTTTTCAAATTTCTGATGATGAACTAGACATCAATTGGTTGAATAAACTTTGTGAAAGATTAATGTTGGGAACATCTTCAAACCCGAAAAAAGCAGGTGTAAAAATAATTGATTTTTCAGAAGTTCCATCTGACGTACTTCCATTAGTTATTGGTTTAGTAGCTAGGCTTGTTTTTACAGTTCAACAATGGACTGTTAGGGAAAACCAACATCCAATTGCTTTGCTTTGTGATGAAGCTCACCTTTATATTCCTGAAAGAACAAATCAAGATGCAGCCGCTGAATTAGGGCTAAAAAGTTTTGAAAGGATTGCAAAAGAAGGTAGAAAATACGGTGTTAGTTTAACTGTTATCAGCCAAAGACCAGCAGAAGTAAATAGAACAGTCCTTAGTCAATGTAATAATTTCATTGCATTAAGATTGTCAAATGCGGAAGACCAAGCTGTGATTAAACGTTTGCTTCCTGATAATTTATCTGGATTGACAGACGTACTTCCAATTTTAGATATTGGCGAAGCTTTAGTTGTTGGTGATGCATCATTACTTCCTACAAGAATTATAATTGACGAACCTAAAATTAAACCTGAAAGTGCCACAGTTAAATTTTGGAAAGAATGGAGTACTGACACATTGAAACAAGATATTGCGACAGCAGTAAGTGGACTAAGAAAACAATCGAAATCTTAAACTAATTATGCGAGCAAGATTTGAAGAAAAAACATATGAGAACTATTTCAATTCTGAATTGGCTCGCCAAACAGATATATATTTTCCACTTGGTCAAGTTCAAGAAGGCAGTTTAGGATTTGATAGTTCTGCTCTTTCATCGAATAGAAGACTTTGGAGAAGATTAGGTCATCCATTTTGGTTCTATCCATCTTTTGCAGGTTTGGAGTTACGTGAAATTGCAGACGAAATGGAACACTTTCTCGGTGTAACGCTTGATAATATTCCATCCATAAAAACAAATCTCTTGTTTCAATATAAAAAACCAACATTCATAACAATCCCACTTGGTAGAGAGTGGTCGCATTGGAATGTGCCATATTATCGTTATGACATTTATAGAGAACAACAGGACTTATTGATGCATATTGATAGTCAATTCGGAACGAAAGTTTTTATTGTTTACGCATCACCAGCACTACATGACGTTAACGAACTTGTGACAGCACATCTTAATAGACAAATAATAAATGTTTCTAATTTCCGCAAAGCTTCGGAACTAAATACACACCATCGGAACACATACGTTCAATCAGGAACATTTTCAATAGCTTGTAGTGAGCCTGAAAAAATTGAAAACTTTGATTTGATTAATGCTATTAACAACATAAACAACGACAATTACAAGTCTGATGAAAATAACAGAACAGCTATAATTAACTTCAGAAAGCAGATTGTTTCTGTAATGTCAGAAAACCAATATTACTCCAACGCATTTAAAAAACTCAACGAACAATACTCAAAAATTGAAGAGTATGAACTGTTTTATAGTCATCTAGTTTTAAGCAACTTTAGACAATTAACAGGGACACAATGGTTAGTCAAAATATAAAATAGCGACATGATAAAAGAAGCACGAAGGCATAACAGGCGTTTGGCAAAAAAGCGGGTTCAGTGGTTAAATGAAGCTTTGTGTTCAGTGTTAAGTATACTGCTGGTAGACAGTTTTGTGCTCCGTAATCCTCTTCTCCGCCATGTGTCAAAACATTAAGTGCAGGATTAAGAATTCTGCAAACCAAAAACAGGGAAGCTGAAAACTGACAAGAGTAAGCATGAAATAAACTCAAAAATATGTATCTATTTTTTGACACAGAAACAACGGGTCTACCGAAGAACTGGAAAGCCCCAGTAGCCGACTTAAATAACTGGCCGAGACTAGTTCAACTTGCTTTCTTGTATTATGACAATAACGGCAATAAAATCTCAGGAGGAGATTTTATCATTAAACCTGAAGGATTTACTATTCCAGCTGATGCCTCAAGAATTCACGGAATATCAACTGAAAAAGCGATCAGAGAGGGAGTGGCAATCAGTTCTGTATTGCAACAGTTTAATTCTCTAATTGGACAAGCGAGTTATCTTGTTGCACACAATATGTCTTTTGACGAGAAAATTGTGGGGTCAGAGTTTTTGAGAAATGGGATGCAAAACAGCATTCCGACTAAAAACAAAATCTGTACAATGGAGCAGACTACACATTTTTGTGCAATAGACGGACCTTATGGTTATAAGTGGCCAAAACTTTCTGAGCTGCATTACAAACTTTTTGGGACAGGATTTGAAGAAGCCCATAATGCAGCAGTTGACATTAACGCTACTGCTAAATGTTTTTGGGAACTAAAGAGACTTGGCAAAATATAGTCTAATTTCAACTATACCATTATCTAACGAGGGGATTGCGATAGGGGGTATTTTGCTCCGCAGCCACATTTGTGGTTAATCAAAGTTTAGTTCTTCGCATCAACATTTTTGGTGGAAATCGCCACCATGACCAAGCCCGAAACCGTTAATAGGTAGTTAGAATAACCCATTAACGAAACGAATAAATAACAGAACAACCTATATGTCAATCCAAATCAAAATTAGCTAATGGCTGCCTGAGAAGGTGGCCGTTTTTGTTTTGGGAAATTATTATTATTTTTATGGATACATTGTTAATGGATGATGCTTAGCCTTTATGTTTAATCTGTATGCGAAACAGATCATCATTTATGTATACACATTTATAAAACGACAACACAGATAATATGAAACAACTGAACACGCTTTTATTTATACTCTTTGTTTTTGTTTACTCAACTACTTGGGCAACCACTTGGGATGAACCCTGGCAAGACAAAGTAATCAAGGAGGCAGACTATTTTGTGCTTGCCAAGATTATAGCATATGATGAAAAGGAGGGTGTGACGGTTGAAGTGATGAAGACATTGGGTGGACAAGAAGTAAAAGGAGAATTAAAAATTACGGCTTTTTACCTGCTTGACATGTGCAGTAGTTCAGGAGGACATGGACCTGAATTTCCTTTTGACAATGTTAAAGAAGGTTATTTTTTCATCAAGAAAAACGACAAAGGTCAATATTGTATGGCAACACCATCAGCCGGATTTGCCCCATTGGAAGAGGGGAATGTTTCTGCAACATACAGGCACAGTTATCATCAGGCACAAGTTCCGCAGGACGTATACGAAAAGACAATGACCGCAATTTTTAACAATTACCACAACCTTCCTTATGACAAGG
>CALRRW020000134.1:0-5131 GCA_943370695.1 Comamonas sp. lk
AATCGAATTGAGGGGAGAATAGGGCATATGGCAAACGGGCAATTTCTTTGATGGGGTTTTCCAAATCCAGCAGGGCTGCACAGGATGAATAAATGTATCCTTTCGGAGTATCCTGCACACCATGGTAAATAAGCAACCAGCCTTTTGTGGTTTCAATGGGCGGACAACCTCCCCCAATATAACTTGCTTCGTGCGGAAATTTAGGTTCCAGTAAAATGTTTTCGTCCAGGTGGTGGAGGTAGTTTTCCCAAAAATCTTTCGTGAGGTTTGTAATTTCGTCTACACTTACCAGTTGAATATCGGGTTTTATACGTTGCAAAAAGTTTAGCCGGTTATGAATCCTTCGCGGAAAAAAAACAACATTCTTGCTCCACACAAAAACGGGTTTGTGGTGTTTCGTTTTGATATTGTCACGTTTGTTGTAGCGCATGTATTTCTCATGAATGGGAGCTTTGCTGTTGGCCAGTCGTTTAAATTCGCAATACGGAATCTGTGGGGTAATGAGTCCCTGTTTTTTAAAATGTATTAGGTCGGATGAAGTGGCCAAAGCACCCAGTGCATTCACGCCATCATAGGCAGTATAGGTGAGGTAGTACAATTCATCAATCTTCACAATTCTGGGATCTTCCACACCATGTGATTCAGTATCGTTTTGAGGGAAAATAATGGGTTTGTCGTTTTGTGCAACAAGCGTTAAAGGCCCTTCCAATTTGGCATAACCAATACTTGAATAATTGCCGGTGGCCACCGCTCTGTAAAAAACATGGACGGTATTTCCTTCCTGCATAACAGCTGGATTTAATACACCCATGCTTTCAAATCCTAAACCCGAGCTGCGGATAATGATACCTTCTTTTTTAATGTGGAGCATAAAATCAATGATTTGGAATGGAAAAAGTGGCGGAAACAAACAAAAAATGCCCGGCAAAAGCTGAGCATTTTTAGGGGGCGCATTGCATCAGTTTTGATGTTAATGAATGCGAATATTATTTACCCAAAGCATGCAATTTTGCAATTTCTTTATGCAAATTGTGTGCTTCGTTTGCGTGGCCACTTGCCATTACTAAACTTTGATGCGCTTTGTCATCATTTCCTGTTTCGTGGTGTTTTGCTGCCTCAAGGTGAAATTTAGCAGCCTGCTCATGATGCATTGCCGCTTTAATATGATTCTCTTTGTTTTTTTTACTGTTTGGCGAAATCGATTTGCCATTCGTTTTTACCTGAGATTTACTCTTTGCTGTATTTGCCATAATCATACTATTGATGGTGAAAACATTTTCACTTCTCAAAGGTCCATTCTTAAGGATGGTATTGTATTACAGAACTCTGTTAAAGTATTACATCATTCACACATTACCCTGCGATTGGAGGTTTTTCGCCACCTACCAGCTCTCTTTCAAAATAAACGAGTTCTTTGTTTGAGGGGTCTTCGGCAACCCTGCAATAATATACTTCGTCTACAAATCGTCTTACCACCAGCTTTAGTGTTGGTGCAATATTGGCGTAAACGGTTTCGCCTTCGTTAAATTTATTATACATGCAATGATTAAGATTAAGTAAGCTGTGTGTTTGAGGTTGTATGCAGATACTGATAAGTATGTTTGTTGTGAAAAAATCAACCTATTCGTAACCACTTTTGATAACGGTTGAAATCATTTTGAAACGACCATTGGCCTTAATTAGATTGGATAAGTGGGCGGGTATAATAATTCCTTGCCCGGTAATAAGCAGATGGGATTTGCCATCAATCACAATTTCGGCTTTTCCTTCGATGATTTGTGCAAACGTATCAAAGGGTGAGGTTTTTTCTGTTAATCCTTCTCCACTGTCGAATGACATGAGACTAATATTGCCTGTAGATTTTTTGATGATGGTTTTACTAACCACGGAATTAGGCATGTATTCAATAATTTCAACGATAATAAGTGCTTTCGATTTTTCAACCTCTGAATTGTCTATGTTTTCCATAATGAATATCCGTAGTCAATAGTTTGACTGGATTTACCTGACAAAGTTGGATGTTAAATAGGCACAGATGTTACATTACATTATTTTAATGTTACACAATTCACACATTTTAAATTTGGTTAAATAGCTCTTGTGGGGCTAATGAAAATTGTTAGGAAATTTTATTGAGACGTTTCTTCAAAACTTACCATCCAGTGAATACCAAACTTATCTGTAAGCATACCGAAATATGAACCCCAGAATGTTTTGTTCATGGGCATTGTCTGGTTTCCGCCTTCTGAAAGTCCGTTGTACAAAGAATCAGCTTCCGCTTTGGTTTGTGCCTGAATCGAAATGGTGACATTGTTTCCCATTACAGTTACATGCCCCCAGTCTTCAAAACTGTCGCAACCCATCAGCACCGATCCATTTTCAAGGGGCAATGACATGTGCATTATTTTTTGCACTTGTGTGGCCGGTAAGGGAGGTCGGCCTTCCTGTGTTGGCATTTCGCCATAACGGCCAACATGACCAAACTGTCCGCCAAAAACAGAGTGGTAAAAGGCAAATGCTTCTTCACAATTTCCGTTGAATGTTAAATAAGGATTAAGTGTTGCCATGAATGGGTGTTTTAGGTGTATTCAAAAATAGAAATATTTTGAAAAATGTCGCCTTATAAAGGGTAAAACGAAAAAATATGAGAGCCTATAGCACCGTGTAAAGTACTTATGGGGCGACTGTAAATTCCGGAATGCCGGGATTAGGTTCTGTGGGTGTTTCCAACGGAATTTGCTCGGGAACATTTCGGTTAGGGTCCACCGGTATTTCATTCGGTTTGTTGGGCTCGCTTTCCGGAATATGCTTGTTGGGTTCTGTCGGTAGTTCGGCAGGCCGCTGAGGTTCCTTTACCAAGGATGATAACGTTAGGTTAAGGGTAGTACTGTTTTTCATCACTATGAGTTATGACGGTCGTTTGCTTTTCCGATTTGTTTATCGAGTGCAGCTTTGAGGTTATCGATTGCACCTGTTAACGCTAACTCATAAGTGCCTGCATGATTGGTGCTCACGATGGGGTTCATCTTTTCAATGTGCGCTTCGAGTAAACATTTTTTATCCTCTCCGCCTTCTTTTTTTCCGTTTTCATCGGTGAGGTGAACGTCCAGCTTTTTGATTTCGCTGTTGTAATTCGCCAATTTTTCGGTGAGTACTGTTTTGTAGCGTGCTACAAAATCTTCGTTGCCATCTTTGTGATGGTCGGTATTAAATGTTATAATCATGGTGTATAGTATGTTAAGGTGTTTTTGTGTCGGTGTCTTCTTCTTCTGGATCATTTTGTTCATCGCTTGCCAAACTGTAGAAATTGTTTTCTTCGTCTTCGTTTCCGATGCTCTCCTGTTCATCATCCAACTCCGAGCCCGGTACATCCAAATCAGACCCGTCAGTTAATTCCGGCTTTTCCTGTTCAGATTCCGATTTCTTTTTCGTAAGGTCATCGGGTTCGATATCAGCTTCTTCTTTTAGCTTATTGTAAATGTCTTCGCTTTCAGGGTACTCGGGGTAACCTGGTAATTGGTCGTTATCGTTGGTTTTCATCATGTGTCTTGCATTTTATCAAGGCACAGTTCACCTGTAACATTTGGTATGTGTTACACAATTATTTTAAATATTACATGAATCACACATTGGGTGCGCAAACGAATGTGCATGATTCATTATACCGTTACTTCATTTTCTGTAACAATGCCTTTCTCAAAATTTGTAAAGTTCTCAATTGTTGTGTTGGCAATCTCGTTCAACGCCTCTTCGGTAAAAAAGGCTTGGTGCGGTGTAATCAATACATTGTTAAAGGTCATCAGCCTTTCAATTAAATCATCCTGAATAATGGTAGCGGATAAATCCTTAGAGAATAAATTTGTTTCGCCTTCATACACATCCATGCCCAGGTAACCAAGTTGCCCGGATTTTAACGCTGCAATGGCGGCTGATGTTTTAATGATTGCGCCCCGGCTGGTATTGATGAGCATGGCTCCTTTCTTCATTTTTGCAAAGGCTGTGCTTTCAAAAAGGTGTTTTGTTCCGGGGGTGAGGGGACAGTGAACTGAGATAATATCTGATTGCTGAAGGAGGGTGTCAAAAGATTCATACCGGATACCTTTGGCTTTTAAGGTTTCCGATTCCAGTGGATCGTTGGCTATAACGGTGCAACCAAATCCGAGCATGATATTGCAAAAGGCAGTACCAATGTTTCCGGTGCCGATAACACCAACCGTTTTACCATGAAGGTTGAAGCCCATTAGGTTTTGCAGCGAAAAATTATTTTCCCTTACCCGGTTGTATGCCTTATGTGTTTTTCTGTTAAGGGTAAGGATGAGTGCAACCGAGTGTTCGGCTATTGCCTGCGGGGAGTATGATGGAACCCGCAACACTTTTATACGTGCGTTTTTGGCAGCTGCAATATCTACATTATCGTAGCCGGCACTTCGTAAATCAATGAGCTTAATTCCGGATGCGGCCAAAAAATCAATGGAAGTTTTGTCTAACTGGTCATTCAGCATAATTGAAACAGCATCGAAACCCAAAGCGAGGTGGGTGGTGCTGTTGTTCAGGGGAACGTCAAAAAAAGTAAGGTCGTGGTGGGCTGTTGTATTATACCTATTAAGGTATGCCTGTTCATAATATTTGGTGCTGAATACGGCTACTTTCATGTGTTGGGGTGTGTGCTTGTGAAAAGCTATGGTTAATGGTTGTGTCCTTCATCATACTTTTTGAGCAGTTCACACAATGAATCATAGTACTTTTGAAGTTCGGCCCGGTTAATATCCGGATGGTTCTCATTCGGGATGGTTACGGGCATTTCTTCAAGGTATTTGGAAAGTTCAGGTGAACGATCCTTGATGGTCATGGTTAACTTTGTGATGGCGTCAGCAAGTTCTTTTTCGGTTTTCATACGTGTGGGAAAATATGGGTTTGAAAATGTGTGTGTTTGGGGGTAAAGATGCGGCTCCTTTTTCTTTTAGTCTTACAAAGTTATTTAAATGAGTTGCAATATTCACACATTCTCAGTTGCTGCAACATTGGCCGAGTATCCGTCAAAAAAGCGGGACAATACACTGAAAGGAATTGTCCCGCTTGTGTTAGCCGGCTAATGTTTACTTGTTTGTTAGCCAATTTAAAATATAATCAG
>CALRRW020000135.1:0-5113 GCA_943370695.1 Comamonas sp. lk
GGCCTGAATGCAATGAGCCAATCCCTGAAGAACAGAAAAATAATACCGACTACGAGTAAAAAAGCAATCAATAATGTTTCTTCCACTTCGGTAATGGATGTGCGGATAAACCGGGTATTATCCAAAGCAATATCGAGTTTAAAATCGGCCGGTACTTCGGCTTTAATTTTTTCGTATCGTTTGTAAAATTCTTCTGCAATTTCAATATAGTTTGCTCCGGGCTGGGGCACCAATCCTAATCCAATCATGGGAACACCCGATTCTTTTAAAATGGTTTCTTCGTTTTCGGAACCGAGTACGGCATAGCCAATATCTTTGAGTTTAATGGTTTGGTTATTGTCTGATTTAATGATGAGGTTGTTAAACTCTTCTTCGGTTGCAAAACGGCCAACGGTTTTCACGGTGAGCTCTGTTGTGTTTCCTTCTATTTTACCTCCGGGCAATTCCACATTTTCCCTGCCGAGGGCTTGTTGCAAATCAAGGGGTGTAAGTCCGAACGAAGCCATCCGCACAGGGTCGATCCACAAACGCATGGCGTATTTTTTTTGCCCCCACACCTGGATGGTACTCACTCCGGGAATGGTTTGCAGTTTTTCTACAATTACGTTTTCGGCATAATCATTTATCTGCAGTTGGTTTCGGTTATCGCTTTGAACGGTAATGGCAATAATGGCATCGGAGTTGGCATCGGCTTTGCTCACTACAGGTGGTGCATCAATATCCTGTGGCAATTGCCTCACAGCTTGCGAAACCTTATCGCGCACATCATTGGTGGCACTCTCGAGGTCGGCATCGAGGTTAAACTCTACGGTAATATTGCTGGTACCTAAATTACTGGCGGATGAAATGGAACGAATACCTGCAATTCCGTTGATTGATTTTTCGAGAGGCTCGGTAATCTGCGATTCAATAATTTCAGCATTGGCTCCTGTGTAACTCGTTCGCACGGTGATAATGGGAGGGTCGATGGAAGGATATTCCCTTACCCCGAGAAATGTATATCCAATAATCCCGAACAACACGATAACGATAGACATTACCGTGGCTAATACGGGACGATTGATGCTTAATGAACTTAAACTCATCTGATTGTTTTTAATTAGGTTTATTTGTTTTCAGTTGAGGGTACCTCAGCTGATTTAACCACTTTTATTTTTGCGCCTTGCTTCATTTGAATCACGCCTTGCACCACAACACTGTCTCCTGCTTTTAATCCATCTGTAACTTCCACATTCAATTCGTTGCGCATGCCAATGGCAATTTTTTGCTCCATAACAGAATCGCCTTTTACCACGAACACTTTTTGTCCTTTTAAAATTGGCACCACTGCTTGTGTTGGAATCATAAAAGCATTGGGGTTACTGGAAAGTGAAACGGTGATTTTGGCAAATGCTCCGGGCATTAACATCCTTTTGGGGTTATCACATATTGCGCGCACCACCATGTTACGTGTTACGGGATCAATCTTAGGTTCGATGGCATATACAGAGGCTTCAAATTGTTTGGGTTGCCCTTCTACGGTAAACTGTATCTTACTTCCTTTGCCAATGAGTGTTGCATATTTTTCGGGAATTGAAAATTCAATTTTCACACGGTTTAAGCTTTGCAGGCGGGCAATCACTGTAGCGTTGGTGAGGTATGCGCCTTCGCTTATGCTGCGCAATCCGATTAACCCATTAAACGGTGCCACAATTTGTGTTTTGCGGATTTGTTCTTTTAATAAATCGATATCGGCATTGGCGGAGTTTAAATCCGTGAGGGCAATTTCATACTCTTCCTGGCTGATGCCTCCTTTTTCCAATAAGGTGGTATTGCGCCTGGCGGTTTCGTTTTTTAATTTCTGACTTGATATGGCTTTTTTTAACTGAGCTTGCAATTCTGCATCATTCATTTTTACGAGCAACTGGCCTTTGGTTACTTCCTGGCCTTCGGTGAAATTAAGCTTTACAATTCGTCCCTGGGTTTCGCTCTTCAGCTCAACTTCATCTTCGGCCATAATATTCCCTACGGCCTGAATGGTATTTTGTTGTTGCTCCTTTTTCACAATATATACACCTACATTCACAGGAGCAGGGGCTCCGGAAGGTTTACCCGATTTTACTTCGCTTTGTTTGGGCCAAAACTTAGGCGCCAACAATAATCCAACGGCAACAATAATAACAACCGTCCAAATCACTCTTTTCTTGCTCATTTGCTTTTTTTCGTTTTTATATACTTCAATGAATATTGTTCGGATGGTAAAGATGCCAAATTTGTTTGCATTTTTTTTACCATCGTTTCAAAATCTGTCTTCTCCTGCCTCGAAAATCCTTTAAAGGCAATCTTATTAATATCGGCAAACCCTTTGCTAATTTTAGCTACATAATCAGCGGCTTTGGGTGTGGTTACAATATTGTACTGCCGCCTGTCGGTAGCGTTTGCAACGCGCTTCACCAATCCCTTCTCGGTTAAATAGTCAATTATCCTCACAATGGCGGCCTTGTCCATTTGCAGGTAATCGGCCAAACATTGCTGGGTCACTTGTTCGTAGCTGCCTATCAGGTTTAGCACAAAAAAATTGCGGTCCATATCAAGGTCCTCAAACAGCTTTCCGGCTGCTCCATAATATTTCTTTGCCAATTTGTTAAACACAAATGCCAAAGGAATATCCTGTAATTTTTCAGCATCAATACCTGCCTTTTTTTGTTCCATAGGGGGGCGAATATAAAGTTGATTTTATCAATAGTTGACAAAATCAACTACTTTCATAACCAAAGTCATCTTGTCCTCCTGATTTTACTTCGTTTAGCGGGGTATTTTTCCCGTCCGTCTTTTTATTATTTCAGAATATATGGGTTCGCTTTCTTACTTTTGACCTTCCATGAACCATTATATTAAGACCGATTTAGACGATACCATTTGTGCCCTGGCAACTGCCGGTGGCATTGGTGCCATTGGCGTTATCCGCATCAGCGGAACACAAACAATGGCCATCGTAAACAGCATATTTAAAGGTAAAGACTTAACGAAAGCCGAATCCCACACGCTTCATTTCGGCAAAATCATCAACCAGAACGTGGTGTTAGATGAGGTTTTGGCGTCAACGTTTAAAAGCCCTAAATCATATACGGGAGAGGATACCATTGAACTGAGCTGCCATGGGTCTCCTTATATCCTGCAAAAAATACTGGAACTACTTGTGCAAAAGGGGGCAAGGTTGGCCAAACCGGGCGAATTTACCTTGAGGGCCTTCCTCAATAAAAAACTGGACCTTTCGCAGGCGGAGGCGGTTGCCGATTTGATTGCTGCGGATAGCGCTGCTTCGCACCAAACAGCCATGCAACAAATGCGGGGTGGGTATTCTCAAAAGATACAATTTTTGCGGGAACAGCTCATCAATTTTGCCTCGCTCATTGAACTGGAACTGGATTTTGCCGAAGAGGATGTGGAGTTTGCCAGCAAAACAGAGTTGTTTAAACTGGTAACGAATATTCACACGTTATTGCATTCGCTTATTCAATCGTTTGCGTATGGCAATGTGTTAAAAAATGGCGTACCCACCGTGATTGCAGGCAGACCCAATGCGGGAAAATCGACCTTGCTCAATGCATTGCTCAATGAAGAAAGGGCCATTGTGAGCAGCATAGCGGGCACAACGCGGGATACAATTGAAGAAAGCTTTGTGGTGGATGGAATCACCTTCCGCCTCATTGATACTGCGGGTATCCGCCACAGCACGGATACCATTGAAAGCATTGGTATTGAACGCACGTTTGATGCCATTGGAAAGGCTTCACTGGTATTGTATGTGTTTGATGCGAGCACCACTTCGCCCGAACAACTGGAAGTAGAACTGTCTCAAATTCCCAACGGGAATCATATCATTATCCCGGTGGGCAATAAGGTTGATTTGATGGCACAGGCTCCTGTGGCTTCAACAACAAACGCGTTCGACATCACTTATATTTCTTCCTTAAACCAACATGGAATAGAAGAGCTGGTGGCACGGTTAAAAGATTTTATCCGAACCAACAAAAGTGGCAACGATATTGTGGTGAGCAACCTTCGGCATTATGAAGCGCTGCAACAGGCATCCGGTGCATTGGAACAGGTATTGCAAGCCATCGATAATCAAATGAGTGGTGAATTGCTTTCGCTCGATATCCGCAAAGCCATTTTTCATTTGGGTGAAATTACGGGTGAGATTACTACGGAAGATTTACTGGGGAATATTTTTAGTAAGTTTTGTATTGGGAAGTAGTTTTGTGCTTAATTAAGATGCAGAAATAAGCATTAATAAGCTATTCGTTGCTTATGATGCCAATGTGGTTATTGAGATAAAAACCATATGGGCATGCAGCTTCTAATTACTGTGGTTGTTAATGAAATTTCCAAAGACTTTATAGATGCTATTATCTACAACTTGATTGTGGCGGGTATATTCAGGAAGTATGATATTGTTTCCATGATGCTAAAGCAGCAGCATACCTGAGCAAAGGAGATAGAATAAGTTTGATTGGGAAATGTGATGGATTTGTGATGAAGAATGTAATGGTAAAGGATTGTAAGCTGGCTGAATAATTAAGCCGCCCGTATATATCCTTCAAGAGACCATCAATATGATTGATGAGTATGAGGCTAAAGTAGAAGAAATAAATAAATTAGAGAAGAAGTTTGATAATATTCTATGGGTAATATTAATGTTGATTGATTTGTTTGAGTCAGTATTGGTAATACTTCTTCGAGTGGATAACAGATACATTATATTGCCGAAATAATAAGATAATAATGGTATTTTGCCCCTGTGAATACCAGCCTATTACCTATCTATGAACAATATGCAGATCTCTTACCTTCGCGAGAAGAGGGTATGATTATCTTTCTATTATCAGATAAGATTAAAAGGAAGGAAATAGGTGAGAATTTCAGCTATCCAGATTTCCAACAGGTAGTAAGAGAAATTGCTGTTCTTGAGCCAGGTGGTCAGCCTCAACCGCAAAGACTTCTAAGGAAGCTGATGCATTACTTTATAGAGCGTCCACCAAGCAAACCGAATAAATATATCTTGTCTAACTATGCTAACAGGTTCATTCAACTGGTTGAAAAGAAGTTGGATCACCCGTACAAGGATTTC
>CALRRW020000136.1:0-5099 GCA_943370695.1 Comamonas sp. lk
TACAAATATTTCTTTGCCAGTTGTATGTGAAGACGAAGCAATCGTTCATATCAGGTGGGTGTATTATATGAGCTCGGGATCGGGAGCGAGAGACAGGATACGATTAGATGAAATTGGAATTGCCTCTGACCCCGTTGCTGTGTCAGGCACATCAACACTTACTTCAGGACCAACTGCGGAAGCGGCATCGTTTTCTTCGCTCATCAACACACAAGGAGCGGCTGTTTTAAATTTTGATTTTACGTTGTTAGATGACGGGGCAACACCCGGTACGGATGCCATTGCCACGCAGCTTTCTCAATTACGATTCAGGCAAGGAACAGGGAACGATATTGCTGATTGGACAGTTGCTTTACTTGGGGCAGAGTTAAGTGATGGAACGAATACTCATACCGGGACTATCAATGCTACCAATATTACCTTTTCGGGTATTGCTAATGGTAGTGGACAACTTGGGCATATAACCGATAATGCATCCAAAACCTACACGTTAAAAATTTGGCTAAAAACCGATTTAAGCTCTTTGAAAACAACCATTGATGGATTAAATTTTGTGTTCAGGATTATTAATGCCGATTTTACCATTACAGGCAGCCAGCTGCTAACTTCGCAAGATGTAAACTCGGGAGCAACAAATAATGCCGTTGCTGTTGTTTCAACGGTTTTAGCATTTGAACAAAACACCAGCAATACGAATGTAAATGATAATATGTCACCCTCCCCGACTATATCGGCTAATGATGCCAACGGCAATAGGGATTTGGACTTTAATGCAACAGTTTCAATTACCTCAACCGGCACATTAAATACAACTCCACAAGCAGTTGCTGCCACCTCCGGACTTGCTACATTTACAATAAACCATACAGCAACGGCTACAGCCCGCACGCTCACTGCAAGTGCAAGCGGATATAGTAATATTGGTTCTAATACGTTTAATATTACTTCAGTAACAAATGCAACGGCTACACTATGGAATGGCGGAACATCGGCCTGGCTCACCGTTGGTAATTGGGGGTCGGGGTTACCGGCATCAACAACTGTAGCCCAATTTGGGAATGCTGCACAAACAACTGTTGGTATTAATATGAATACCGCAACCTTAGCAAACAGAACGATTGGTGCATTTGAATTCGCAAGTGGTGCCACTGCAAGGACCATTAATAATAGTTCGGGAACAGTGGCCAATAATTTTATTTTAACAGGTGTTGCTGTCAATAGTATTTCGAATACTGTTCTTAGAAATAACAGTTCGAACACAATGACCATTGCTGATGGGACTCAAGCATTGGGTTTAAATTTCAGTAACGCTACTAATAATAATGTGAGTATTGAAAGTACCGGGGGAATAACGGTTTCCTGCATTATAAGTGGTGCAAATCCACTGACAAAAATTGGCAGTGGCAATGGTGTTTTTCAACTTACAGGTGCAAATACCTATACGGGTTTAACAACAGTATCAGCAGGCACGTTGCAATTAAACAAAAGTGGTGGAACAACTATTCCTATTACAAATAATATCACAATAAGTGGTGGAACATTAAAAGTAAGCAGTAACCAAACGTTAAATAATATTGTGCTGACGAGTGGAACTCTTTTGGTGGATGCAAGCACAACCCTAACCATAAACGGAACACTTACACTTAATGGTGGAACGATAACGAATAACGGAACCATTGCTTATGGGCCAACCGGAACATTGATTTACAATACCGGGGCAAGTCAAACGATGGGTGCTGAATGGCCATCGACCAATAGTCCTAACAATATTACGATACAGGGTGCAAGTACCAATATTACATTAGCTGCAAACAGAACCATACCCAATGCATTAACTCTTAACAGCGGAGTACTTTCCATCGGTTCAACTACGCTTACAGTAAACGGTGGCGTTTCGGGTTCAGGAACAATTGCAGGGGGTGCAACATCAAACCTAACTATTGGGGGAATTGCAGGAACGATTAATTTTGCGAGTGGTTCGCGCACCATTCAAAATCTCATTATTGGCACTGGAAGTAATGCAGGTTTAACATTGGGAACAGCATTGGATATTGCACCTACAGGAGGTATTACCTTTAATGCCAGTGGTACAAAATCCTTAACTACCGGAGGTAATACCTTAACGTTAAAATCTATTGCAACGCATACCGCCTATGTTGGAAATGTAAACGGAGCAACCATAACCGGAAACATTACCGTTGAACGCTTTATATCAAATTCGGGAAGAAGGTGGCGCTTTTTTTCATCAGCCCTAAGCAATGCTACCTTTGAAGATTTACGCCAGGAAATTTACATAACGGGAGCTGGTATAGGCAATACTTCGGGGACATTAAACAGCAATGGATTTGATGCTACACTTAGCAATCAACCTTCGGTATACAGTTATACAGAAAGTGCAGCAGGAAACTTAAATGCCGGTTGGAGTGCCCTTACAAACTCCACTTCATCTTTAAGCAATCAGCCCATTGTGGCGGGTAAAGGATATCGGATATTTATACGTGGTGACAGAACAGATATTACAAGGCTCACGGGTTTAAATACGACCTCGAATGCTGTTACTGTTAACACATCGGGTACGATTAATACGGGAAACATTGTGATACCGGTAACATACACTGCAAATACCGGACAAGCTCATGATGGATGGAATTTGGTAGGTAACCCTTACCCATGTGCATATGATTGGAATGCTTTCAGGGACAACAATGTTGGGGTTACAAATATTGATTCAACCATCTATATTCTGGATGCAACATCGGGCTCATACAAGTCGTATAACTCAAATTCGGGCGGGAGTTTAACTGGTGGAATTATTCCATCGGGAGCCAGTTTTTGGATAAAAGCAAACGGAACATCTCCGGCACTAACATTAACAGAACAATTTAAAGTATCAACCATGCCAATTGGTTTGTTTAAAAACAATGTGGCCGATGAATTAAACCTTGAGTTAAAGCGGGATTCGACAACAAGTGATGTTTTTATTTTGGCACATTATCCTGCAAGCACAAACACTAAAGATGGATATGATATTGCCAAATTGAATGGTGAAATAAATTTGATGAGCATTGGAAGTGATGGCATCAGTTTGGCCTACGATGCAAGACCCATCATAAACCAAAACGATACTGTAAATTTATTTGTAGGGGGCGGGGATTATACTTATACCATCAGTGTAAACTCATTGCCAACAGGTGGCGGAAAACAGTATTACTTGATAGATAAGAAACTCGGGAGTATTGCCTTGTTAACGGATCATTTTTCATATAGTTACAACACATCAATGGCTGACAGTGCAAGTTTTGGCAATCGTTTTCAATTGGTTGTTAGCAGTAGTTCTACCCTGCCGGTAATCTATCAAAAATTTGTTGCCACTAAACAGCCTAAATCTGTTTTCCTAAATTGGAGTACTGCATCAGAAACAAACAGCAATTATTTTGAAGCAGAAAAAAGTACTGATTGCCTATACTGGGAAACAATTGCCACGGTAAAAGCTTCGGGAAACAGTAACAGTTTAAAACACTATCAAGCAGTAGATGAAAAGCCAAATGTTGAGTCAGCAAATTACTACCGTATCAAGCAAGTTGATATTGACAATGTAATTTCTTACTCACCAATCCAGGTTGTTACTTTTGATAATAAACCAGTCAACATTACTTTACATCCCAATCCGGCAACCGAGCAGGTTCATATCATCACTACAACAGCCATTCAGAAGGCTATAATACTAGATGCTAACGGCAAGCAACTATTGGAAACAACAGCGTTATTTTTTGATTTAACATCGTTTAAGCCGGGTATTTATTTTGTGAGGATTGTGGATGTAAATGGTAAGGTATACCATCAAAAACTAATCAAAAATTGATGCGTTGTTTTCATGAAAACTACACAAGCCATGAACGTCAAAACATGATTCCTATGCGCATTGTTCAGGACCTCGAATACTCAATGCTGGCAGTGCAATAAAGCTGTACATTACTCCAAATCGCTGCTCAGCTTATACCTGCAGATACGGTTATTCTTTTTATCTGCAACGTAAACCATCTTGCGAAAATAACACACTCCACTTGGATCGTTAAAGCTGAAAGGACCTGTGGAAGTTCCATCGCTTGCGTACCCCCCGAATGAGACGATAGCTTGTTTTTTGAGTCCGGAATTTGCAGGAGGATTGATGCCTTCATATCCTTGGTTGGTGAAAACGTAAAGCGAATCTGTTCCGCTGTCAACGATAAATAAATACTGTAAATTATCGGGAGAAATATAAGAGTCTTCCGGTTTTTGAAAACGGAACGATTCGTATAAAAAACGATTTGCCTTGCTGTAATCGAAATTTAACAAGGTGGGTGATTCGCTGTATTGTGTACCTAAATCGGGATCATCAACCACACTAATGCCCAATACACGGTATTCTACATTGATGTTCTGATCGGCTTGTGTGATGTAAAAATTTTTACTGGTGCTCATGCCCTGCAAACGTTGTGGGGGACCTACCTGGGTGCAAATTGAAGAGATACCCAAAGCTGATTTGATACTTGACGACACCGGATTAAGTCCCTGAGCATAGCCAGTGTTTTTTCCGGCAGCATCATACACCAGTACACCATTATCGGGCCGCACAAATGAGTTCACGTCATTTAACGGACCTGTACGGGAAACATACAATGTGTTATCATGCAGGGTAGCCAGCCCTGTAAATTGAACGGCTTCATCATTGGCAAACCGGTTACCGGTAGAAGCACGAGAATCATCACATAACGGATGAATCAACGTATCTTCAAATTGCACGGTTCCTGCAGCTGTATTGCTCATATGATACACACATGCACGGTTACCAAATGATGTTTCCACCCTGCCAACCACGTAAGTGTGTAAACGCCTATCCTGTGTTACATCTGTTGCGCCATTTAAGGTAATGCGTTTACCGATGCTTCCTTTCTGATCAAAAATGATTAACTCATTATCGGTCGGATCGGATTCATTATTGAGGGCAACTACATAAATAAATTCGTCATACCCTACATACACATCTACCGGATTCACAATCCCTTCAAAAAACGGGAAAATAGGAACATACCCTACCGTGCTTGGATTGAGTGATGGAT
>CALRRW020000137.1:0-5076 GCA_943370695.1 Comamonas sp. lk
ACAGAGCCTGAGTATCTGTATGCTTTACCGCTGTAACTTGTTGCATTTACCTGGTATACATACACCTCTTGCTGGCAAAAATCTCCAGTATTTTTCACCTGTCCGTTCCAGCCTTCATTTGCATCCTTACTTTCATACACCAGTTGACCCCAGCGGTTATAAATGAATATCTCTATTGATGCATGTCCATTGGCAACTACTTTAAAGCGCCTGTTACAACCCGGCTGACCATCAATACAATCTGCTTCACTATTCAATGTTCCATCAGGGCTATTCGGTCTGAACGCATTAGGGATAAACACGGTGATATCGGGTTCGATGCGAATCATGTTTGATGTTGAATCAACACAACCATATTCACTGGTTACTTTTAACCATACCACTTTCGATGCCGTATCGCCCGAGTATTCTACATTCGTTGGGTTCATCACCGTTGTAAACCTGTCTTCAGGGAATGCCAAATCAGGTCCGGGGCCTAGGTTCCATAAATAATTCAACACACTACCATCAATTACCGATGAGTTATTGATAAAGTTAAAGAACGGTTTGGCAATTGTAGTAGTTGGCGGATCGGCCACAAAAGAGGCTACCGGAATAGCATGCGTAATCATCGAACTCCATGCTGTGCTGGTACTACAAGTTGTGTTTACAGTACTGCTCACCGTTAAACGTGTGCGGTACAATCCGTTTACCTGGCTGTTGTATTGCGATACCGTGCGGCTAATGGCCGAATCTGTTAATACCAAACTTGGCTCATTTTCCCATTCCCATTTGAACTGGGCATTGCTTACACCTGTTGGCCCTGCTGCATAACTGCTTGTCAACGGTACACAACCTTCTATATTCGATGCGATGATGGATGCATCAGGAGCTTTGTCAATTAACAACGTTTTTGTTTCGCTAACTACTGCACACTGATCGCCATTGCTACCCAAATCCAGTTTCTTTTCGGTTGTGGCTGTTAATTGAACACTGCCTGCTGCTTTATCCCCACTACCCGGTACATATGAACTGTTTACCAAGGTATCTCCGCCTGATGGGAATGTTCCGTCTCCTGAGGTGGTCCATTTAAATTTATATCCTGCATTAGGAGCCTGTACCAATGATACCAACGCCAATGCATCGTATGTACAAATCGCACTTGGTGTTACCACCGCTATTGTTGGTGGTTCCAATACATTGATATAAGTGCTGTCTACATTATTACATCCTGCCAGCGTACTGTTATCGGTATACTTCACTTTTAATTTATGTATGCCCGGTAATGCCGTGGTGCTGTTAAACACTCCTTTCGATGTATTTAATCCGGTGTTGGTATTGGCGCCAAATGAGGTACTCGAACCGGTAAAATCTATTCCGCTTAATCCCGGTTCTGTATATGCTCCGGTTGATGAGGTGGCCCATATTCTAAAGTATACCTGTTTGGTATTCTGGCATACATTCATCGAGTCCTCTGCTACCAATGGGGTTGCAGGATTGGCATCATCATACACTATGTCTACTACCGGTACGCGGGCTACACGTAAGGTCATACTATCGCGTACCAAACATTTTGTTGACGTATCACTGATGTACATTTTATAACTCACCGTTGGTGAACCGTTAGGAACCACTACCGATGATGCTGATGCGTTAAAGTCTTGCTGACCATTTACAATTGCCGTTCCCAATAAACCTGCTGTGGCACTGGTCCAGTATGTTTGGCCCGTATTCGGACTAATGCTTGCGCCTGCTTTATTATTGATATTAAAGATCGGTTCGTTTTTACATACCAGGATATCACTTCCGGCATCTATCTCCGGTGGATCGGTTACGTTAAACTGAACCGTATCCTCTTTTGAACAAGAGATGACATTACCGGGATACGTGCGGGTATACTTATACGTTACGATATTAATCGTTGGCAATTTTGGTACACCTGCCAATAAAGGATTGAAGTACCAACGTTTGGTCGTTACAACTGTTTGTGAGTAAATACCCGGTCCGGTCCATTCTTCTCCATCGGCCGTGTTTCCGCCTGAGGGACTATAATTCTGATTGGATAGCCCGGTAAGGATTGCATAAATCCCTCCGTTCTCACACCATATCAATGGTTTTCCTGCGTTTGTCGCTGGGTTACCATAAATTGTAATATTCGCTGAGTCGGTGCGGCTACAGCCTCCAAAACTTAATGGTGCTGTATATTTATAACGTATCCAGTTTACATACGAGGCTATCGTATCCTTGAGCGGGATGTTTTTTAAACTATCTATTTTTACGGTGGTTCCTAGAACGATTGCTCCTGGGGCCGGTGGATAACTCCATATGCCGACTCCATTGGGTTGATTGTTTTGGAAACCCGGAAGGTTCACTGTTCCCTCTGACTTACACGCTGGTGTAGCCTGTGGTCGTATCAATATCGGAAGTGGTTTCACCGTCAATGACATGGTATCCGTTACGGAGCACTCTTTATACTTGGCGCTTGTATCGGGATAACTCTGGTAAACGCGTACTTCATACTTGAGCGGGAACGTTGTATTGGTTGGATGCACCCGAACACTTGGGTTATATCCTTTGGCTGATATCACAGAACCTGTGGTGAGCTCCCGCCATTGGTATAACTGACCGCCATTGGCCCTAAGCGTGGCGGTGTCGCCTGAACACAACAACGTATCGATACCTGCATTGGGATATATTCTGCTGTTTACATACAAGAGCATTGTGTCTTTGCGAACACAGTTAAACGTATCTGTTAAGGTTACACGGTACATCCCCGAGTCCATCCGTGAGATGGTTTGGCTCGTATCGCCTGTGTTCCACAAATACTTCCGGATATTCCCTCCGTTATTACCCGGATCTAGGGTAAACGTATCTCCGTAACAAATACGGCTCGAGTCGGAAAGGATACTAATCGGTAATTGTTTTACTGTTACTTTTACTGAATCCACGCTTCTGCATGAATTTAAATCACGAACCTGAACCGTATAATAACGCGTGGCTGTTGGGGCTACCGTAAAGTTAGCGTTTGTAAATACTGGGCCGTTTAACGGTGCTGTACCTGTATCCCTGATACTATTATACCAACGGTATGTATAAGTAGGCATTCCGTTTTTGGCCGAAGCACTGATTTGAACGGTACTGCCCAAACAGGTAAATGTATCCAGAACCATGGCCTGAACATTTGTATCCACAACCAGTGTATCATAAAAGGTGCGCGTACAAAACGATCCGTTCGGTCCGGGTGTATTGGCTTGTAATATCATCAAGTATTTACCGCCTTGGGTAAACGTTAAGTTAAATGGCGTTTTGGATGTTGATACATAAGGGTTTTGCGTCATGCTCCAGTCTCCCGGAACACGCGATATTTGCCACAACACCGTTTGAGGAGGACGGCTTGGTTTTAAATTATTATAGCTTATCTCGAATTTCCCGCATTTTTTATCATTCTTCACTATTTCTAAATCTGCCCGCCCATATACTTTCACCGAAAACGCACGTGTGATACGACCGGGGTTCGGACAACGGCTGTCTTTGGCTGATATCGTAAAATAATAAGGTGTATTACTGGCCAACTCTTCTCCGGGAGTCCAGCAAAACTGATATTGATCCTCCCGCGGACCGCCTCCTAACGAGTCCGGTTTATGTCGGTTAGCAGGATTATAGGTTGGTAAAAAGGTTGCTCCCAAACCGGCTATCGCTCCGTTCCAACTCAGGTATGTGGTATCGCTGATTGGAGTGACGTCTGTATCCTTGGCTGTTATCGTAAAACACAATTGTTCTCCGGCACAAATATCCCATTTAAATTTAGGGGCATTCGGATTACTCCCCTGGGGCGGATTGGTGACAAAACGCGGGGGATTATTGGGCGGACAATTGGCCAGTACAACCATCTGGATATCCCTTCGGGTGGTACCAATAACCGTAGGAACTCCGTTGATGGTTTTCCACTGTTTTACAGTAACACACATGATTCCATAAAATGGTGAACCACTTGTATTACCCGGGGTAAACATGATATCTCCGGTTTCGGGGTCACAACGGATACCTGCCGGGAAAGCTCCAGAAGCATTACCTGTCCATGGCATCGGCTTATCAAAGGCAAAGGGCGGATCATATGTTACCGATTGACCGAATGCCTGAAGGGCCGGGGCAAAAGCGAATGAAAGTGAATCGTAATCAGGGTCGGCTGCTCCGTTGTTAAAAATATAATTTTCACCTCCGCACATTACGGCAAAAGGGTCGTTGGTAAGTTCGGGGGAACTGTTACAAGGGCTTAGTGATAAACAACGGTTAACAACAGCATCTACATAAAAATTCTGCCATGTTGCTCCTGTATTAATTTCTGCATTCCGGCAACATTCCGTAAATACAAACCTCACATTACAGCAAGTTGCCGGTATACCTGATGTAGGACCAATATTGGCAAAACCTTTGAACTCGTATCGTTCAATTGCCGGGGTATAGGTTCCAGGCAATACACAATCCATATTGGTACAAATACTTTTGGCAGTAGGACAATCAGGGTTTAATCCCACATCACTTACTTTTACGAGTGATAAAGAAAAACTCCCAAAATTACTGCTTGCACAACTTGGATCGGCTCCAAAAATTTGAAGTGTGCGCGTGCAGGCCGCCCCACATGTATTGCCACATACCGGAATACCGGTACATGCTCTGTAAAACACAAAGGTAACCTCAAAAACACCTGGGGTACTGGTGCATTTATAGGTAATATCACTCCCCACAACGTGATCTGCTTTTACAGTTGTAGTACTCCAACATAATAGTCCTGCTAAGACAATTAATTGAAAGCTGAGACGCTTTAAATACTGGTGTGTAAATATTGTTTTCATATCAAAAAAATTTCGCTAATACTGTTCAAACCTAACCCATTATTTACTTAATATTTAGTTAAGAAACACAGCAATATATCGAATTAACTAAATTTATGCTTAATGCAGTCCAAATCATTTACTTTGTTCGCATGAAACTCTATGACAGCCTTACGAAAACCTCATATGATTCAGCCTTGCCCATTTGGCAAAGCCCGGCGGGAAATCTGCTTCAACTGGAAACAGACACCCGGTTTCCAATTGA
>CALRRW020000138.1:0-5056 GCA_943370695.1 Comamonas sp. lk
TGTTTTACACAATCAGGGCAATTGTTTCGAAAGAAAGGGTTGCCCTGTTTTGGTTGCTGCAACAAAACAGTCAACAGTAATTGAATCATTTTCAATCAAAGACGCTTCAGAAATCAGATTAGCACAGATTAACATGTTCTTTGTCAGCCTTCGCGCAAAAAGAAAATCCTTAAACATAAGATTATAAACGGTACTTTTGCAGCCGAAATTAAGATTATGTATAAAAGAGAATCAAGCAGTAACGGAAGAAAAGGCGGGTCAAAGCCTTTTGTCAAAACAACGGCCGCGAAAAAGACAGGAAGCTCAAGTCCGAGGAGCGGTAAATCATTTGACAAGCCTGCGGGCAAAGGTTTTGGAGACAAAAAACCATACGGAAAAACCACTAGAGGAGAAGACAAACCATTTGAAGGAGCGCCTCGAAAAACGCGCTCTTTTGGTGCCGAAAAACCTGAAGGAAGGGGCTATACAGGCAGAAAACCCGAAACGGCAAGACCAAGATTTGGAGAAAGCGATGCATCAAAATCATTTGATAGAGCACCTCGCAAAACGCGCTCTTTTGGGGAGGATAGGCCGAGTTTTTCGGACAGAAAACCAACAGGAACACGTAGTAATTTTAGAGACAAAGACGATTCAAAATCATTTGATAAGGGACCTCGCAAAACGCGTTCGTTTGGAGAGGACAGGCCGAGTTTTTCGGACAGAAAACCAGCAGGAGCACGCAGCAGTTTCAGTGATAAAGACGATTCGAAGTCTTTTGAAAAAACACCACGTAAAACACGCTCTTTTGGCGGTGAGAAGCCTAAGGTTGAAAGCAAAAACCCTCGGGCAACCAACCCATATAACCGCGCCCCAAGAAAGGCAAAAGAAGAAGACAGACCGACACGTTTTAGTGATAGAAAGGACTCCAGAACAGAAGGTGGAGAGTCGCGCAGGGCAACAAAATCATTTACATACGACGATAAACCGAGGTCGCGCAGCGGAAGAGGGCCAAGAAAGGGCGAAGAATTTGTAGAGAAGAAAAAAGCACAAAAAGACGAAACTCCTCAAACGGGAAATGTTCGACTAAATCGATATATAGCCAATGCGGGCGTTTGCTCGCGCAGAGAGGCCGATGATTTAATTTTGGCAGGGTTGGTTACTGTTAACGGTGTGGCTATTGAAGAAATGGGCTACCAGGTAAAACCCACAGACGATGTGCGCTATAATGGTGAGCGATTAAGCCGCGAAAAGAAAGTATATGTTTTACTAAATAAGCCCAAAGATGCCATTACAACAATGGAAGATCCTGAAGGCCGCAAAACGGTCATGAGTTTGTTTGGGAATGCTTTGGGCGAACGTATATACCCGGTTGGGCGTTTGGACAGAAACACAACAGGCGTTTTGCTTTTTACAAACGATGGAGACCTTGCTCAGCGCCTGATGCACCCTAAATACGAAATGAAAAAGGTATATAAAGCAACGCTTGACAAAACCTTTAAAGGCGAAGACATGTGGCAACTAACAAACGGAGTAGAACTTGAAGATGGTTTTATTAAACCGGATGCTGTTGCATACCCTAACCCTAAAGATAAAACGGAGATTGGAATTGAAATACACAGTGGCAAGAACCACATTATTCACCGCATTTTCGAAAGTCTTGGTTATAAAGTAGATAAATTGGACAGAGCACTTTATGGTGGCCTAACCAAAGGGAAGCTTAAAAGAGGCGAATGGCGCGAACTTACAGAGAAGGAAGTGAATGCATTGAAGAGGACATTAAAAATGGCTTAATTGAAAATTGGTGTTGAGGCTTGTGGTTTTATGACCTTATTGAACGGGTAAAAACAGGGTCTGACAAAACCTTTAAACGATAAATACTTTTTCGAAAGAAAAACATACCTTTACACCCTTAAAAATAAATAAATATGTTTGGACTAGGCGGATCAGAAATGATTGTAATTTTACTTGTTGTGTTGTTATTATTTGGCGGCAAGAAAATTCCTGAATTAATGCGTGGATTAGGAAACGGAATTCGTGAGTTTAACGATGCAAAAAAGAGCGTTAAATCTCAGATTGAAGAAGGAATGAAAGAAAAGGACACAAAAAACGAAGAAGCGAAATAGTGGAAAGATACACCAACCTCACCCACATACAACAAGACATTAAACAAAACAAGATCACCTTACGTGGTCTTGTTTTGCATTATGTAAGTAACATAGAAAGCAAAAAACACCTTAATGCTTTTTTAGAGGTGTTTGCTACTGAAGCGCTTGAGCGGGCGGATACCATTGAACAAAAAATAGCCAACGGAACTGCGGGCAAACTTGCAGGAATGGTGATAGGCATAAAGGACAATATTTTGTACAAAGGCCACATTGCCTCTGCTTCCTCAAAAATCATTGAGCATTACGAGGCGGTTTATTCAGCAACGGTTGTTAACAAACTGCTTGCCGAAGATGCAATCATTATTGGCAGGCTAAATTGCGATGAGTTTGCAATGGGTGCTTCAAATGAAAACTCAGCTTTTGGTCCGGTGTTAAATGATGCCGACAATACCAAAGTTTCCGGAGGTTCTTCCGGAGGTTCGGCAGTGGCTGTGCAGGCAAACTTATGCCTGGCAACACTAGGTTCTGATACCGGAGGAAGCATTCGCCAACCGGCATCTTTTTGTGGGGTATACGGTTTAAAGCCAACATATGGAAGGGTTTCGCGATATGGTTTAATAGCCTACGCCTCTTCGTTTGATCAAATTGGGCCGATTACAAACTCGGTAGATGATGCTGCATTGCTTTTGGAAGTAATTTCGGGACAAGATGAGCACGATGCGACAACCTCGCCAACCAAAGTTGAATCGTTTACCCCTACAGCAACAAAATATAAGATAGCATACATTAAAGAAGCGCTGCACCACCCTGCCGTTGACGAGGAGATTCGCAACAAAATGGTTGAATGCATTGAGAAGCTAAAGGCGGCAGGACATGCGGTGGAAGAGGTTAACTTCTCTCTGCTGGACGCTCTTGTTCCGGCATATTATGTAATGACAACGGCCGAGGCATCCAGTAATCTTTCTCGTTTTTCGGGATTGCTTTATGGACACAGAAGCACGCAAGCATCTAACCTTGAAACAACATTTAAAAAGTCGCGCAGCGAAGGATTTGGAGCAGAGGTAAAACGCAGAATTATGTTGGGAACATTTGTGCTTTCGGCAGGATTTTACGATGCATATTACAGCAAAGCTCAAAAGGTAAGGCGTATGGTTAAAACAGAAACGGAAACAATTTTATCAAAACACGATTTCATTTTGTCACCGGTTGCACCGACTACTGCATTTAAAATTGGAGAAAAAAGCGCCAATCCGATTGAAATGTATTTGGCGGATATTTTTACTGTACACGCAAACATTTCGGGGAATCCTGCCATATCAATACCGGCAGGAAAACATAGCAACGGGATGCCAATTGGCGTGCAGTTGTTGGGAAAAAACTTCAACGAAAACGCGCTATTGGACATAGCGGGCTCGTTAGCTTAGCGAGCGGATGGTTTGAGCAAAAGGTTAAAGGAGAGTTGTAAAAGTTAAAATGAGGTTTTGGCATGATACATCGCTAGAAAAGCGGTGGAGGAAATGGCAAAAAGTTAAAGAAAAAAATTGATGAGAGGAATAGCGAGTTTATTAATAATTATATTTTTTAGTGTTGGGGCGTATGCGCAAACAATTAAAAGCGAAGATTTATACGCTCAACGTTTGTCGACACTAAAGTCTCAACTTGACTTTACCTATAATCCAGAGGTTAAAAAGTATATTGACCAATACCTTGAAAACCCAGAAAGAACGCGGGAGCTTATTGGCTTGAGTAAAGTCTATTTTCCGCAAATTGAAAAGGCGCTAAGGGCCAAGAACGTACCAACGGATTTAAAATACCTGGCCATTGCTGTGAGCGAATTAAACCCAACAGCTGAAAATGCATACGGAGCATCGGGCCAGTGGATGATGATGTACACGGTTTCAAAAATGTACAAACTCAAGGTAAACTCATTTATTGATGAGCGTAACGACCCAACAAAAGCGGCCATTGCAGCAGCCTCTCACTTCAGAGACTTGTATAGCATTTACAAACAATGGCCATTGGCAATTGCTGCTTATGGCTGTTCTCCTGTAATGCTTAATAAGTGCATTCGCCAGGCCAATAACAGTTTGTACTTTTGGGATGTGTATCCTTATATTCCTGAAAATTCAAAGGGCTTATATCCTAAAGTTATTGCTACAGCTTACATTTTAAACTTTTACAAAGAGCACGGAATCAAACCACAGCCGCCAGTTCTGTATGCAGAAAACGATAGTGTTTTGGTTAACAAATGGCTTTCATTTCAACAAATTTCGGCTACCATAGACATTCCGCTGGAGCAGCTGCGCAAGCTCAATCCTACATTTAAGAAAGACGTAATTCCCTACAAGCCGGAAGGATATTGGATTTATTTACCCAAAACAAAAGGCAAACAGTTTGATTTGCTGAAAGATTCGGTATACAGTCCATTACCCAAACAATACGAGTTTACTCCTGTTTCGATCCAAAAGGCACCAGCCGACACCTCAAAAGCATTAGCGGGCGCTCAATCAACACAAAAGCAAGAAACAGCCACAACCAAGGTTAAGAGGGCAAAGGTGCTTTACACAGTTAAAAAAGGGGATAATCTTGGAGATATAGCGGATTGGTTTGATGCCGATATTGATGAAGTAAGAAAGTGGAACAAGATTAAGGGCAACAAAATAACTTCGGGAAAGCAACTTCAACTCTTTGTAGACAAAAGCAAAACAGGCTACTACAAACGCATCAATAAAATGACAGCAGCTCAGAAGAAAAAGTTAAAGAATAAGGATTAATGATTGTTTCTTGTTATGTCAAGAAAATCTGTTAGCCAATCTCATTAATATTACCTGTAGAAAACCGTTTCATTACGATACTCTTTTATCGGCAAGAGAGTAGAGCAAATTTAAAAAGGGGAAAACAAATAGTTTCAGTGCAATTGTTGCGGGTTGTTTTGAACAAGAAAAATCACCTAATCAAAAATCTCATCAGGG
>CALRRW020000139.1:0-5055 GCA_943370695.1 Comamonas sp. lk
CTAATGAAACGAATATAAAAACTATCAAACTGATAGCATATTTTCCTATGATAACTACTCTCTCAATTAAATATTTTTTATTAACCCTTGGGGTTATGAAAATTTACATACCTTTGTATGCAGATTGATTACAAAACAAACAGGTTGGCCAAATCTTTATCTTCTCCAAAAGAGATTGAGCGCAACTACGGGCAGCGGGCTAAACTGGTGAACCAAAGATTAACCGAGTTAAAAGATGCTGGTACTCTGGCCGTAATGAAAACCATTCCGGCTGCCAATTGTCATGAGTTAACTGGCAAACGCAAAGGCCAGTTAGCTGTTTCCATATCAGGCAATTGGCGCATTATTTTTGAAGCGGGACATCATCCAATTCCACAAAAGGAAGACGGAGGAATGGACTGGAGCAAAATAACCATTATTGAAATAACAGATGTAATCGACTATCATTAAATATATGTATATAACCAAAGAAGATATTGCTGCGGCAAAACGATTGATTTCTCCTCCTGGTGATACCCTTAAAGAAACTATTGACCATTATGGAATGAGTCAAACCGAGTTGGCAATCCGAATGGACAGGCCTGAGAAAACGATTAGCGAAATTATAACAGGGAAAACTGCGATTACAGCCGATACTGCTTTGCAGTTAGAAATGGTATTAGGAATTCCTGCGGCCTTTTGGCTGGAACGAGAACGAAATTATCGATTGGAGTTAGCCTCTATTGAACAAGGAGAAGAGCTGATCAAACAAAAAGATTGGGTTAAGCAGTTTCCAATTTCAGACATGACAAAATACGGATGGATACAGCAATCTGCTAAAGAGACATTTGTCCAAACCCAGCAGGTTTTGAGCTATTTTGGAGTAGCGTCTATTGATGCTTACAATAATATATACCTTTCTAAAAAACCTTCGGTAGCTTTTCGTATTTCCTTAAAAAAGGCACCAAATCATTATGCTCTTTCTGCTTGGCTACGCAGAGGTCAGCTTGATGCCAAAGATTTAGACTTAAAACCATATAGCAAAAAAGCATTTCTACAAATATTGGAGAGGGTTAAGAGTTTGGTAAAAAATCAACCGGCCGATTTTAAACAACAACTTCAAACATTATGCGCATCATGTGGAGTCGCAATTACATTTACCCAAAATGTTAAAGGTGTTTCTATAAGTGGTGCTGCACGTTGGATGAATGATGGACAACACCCATTAATACAATTAACCGGAAGATATAAAACCAATGATGTTTTTTGGTTTACATTTTTTCATGAAGCGGGACACGTTATTGAACATGGCAAAAAAGAAGTTTTTCTTGAAAATGTAGAAGGAGTTCCATATGATGCTACTAAAGAAAATGAAGCTGACTCTTTTGCTGAAAAGTGGTTGTTAAATCCAAAGGCTTTTAATGCTTTTGTTGCAGAAGCAAATTTTACAGAACAGCGTATTAAACTATTTGCAAAGCAAGAAGAAACGCACCCAGCTATTGTTTTGGGAAGATTGCAAAAATTTGGGCAGTTAACTTGGAGCTATTTTCCGGAGTTGAAAGTAGCTATAGAGTTGTTTTAATAATACTAAGATGACGGCAACCGACTTCATAGCAGTATTTAATTTAGGGGTAGCTGGAGAATATCATCCAGATGAAGAAGTAATTGACGGCCCCGTCAATTTTAATAGTCAAAATTTTAGATGCGATTCAGCGAGAATCAGTAATACAAAATTTAAAGAGCATGTTCGCATCACGGAAATTACTTTAAACTCCGAATTTGTATTTCGCAACTGCACCTTTCTCAATGGAATATCGTTTGAGAGAATTACAAAAAACAGTACTAATTCCGGAGACTATGCGCAGATTAACATGGTGGGGTGCGAAATCTTCTTTAGCCTAAATATCCAAAATTGCTCTGGATTAGATGAGGTATCGGTTGATTTGAGTAAACGGATTGATCATTTAAATTTTAATAACAATACTAATATAGATTATGTTTCAATTATTAGTAATAATCAAATACAGAGAATTAGAGTCTTCAATTGTAATAATATAAACGCCTTTTCATTACATCATTCTAAATTATCTTCATTTCGCATATTAAGATCGAAAATTGGTTCAATCTCAATTTCACATAATTCTTTTGATGACCAAATTGAGCTGAGGGGTATAGAATCAAGCGAAATAATATCTTTAATAAGTAATGAAGTTGAAAACAGGATTGAACTAAGAGAAACTATTAAGACTCCTAGACTACAAATTGAGGATAATCAGGTGAAAAATGAATTTACCTTATTGTCTAGCAGAGAAACCAGAATTGGAGTAATTCAAATATCTGGCGGAAACTATGGTCATGGATTTCAAATTATGGGGCTTCAAAATGTTGTAACCATTCGCGAAATTATCTTTTCAAGTAGTATCAGAAACGTTGGTCTGTTTTCTCTAACAAACTTGTCTTTAGAAAGAGTGATAATTGAGGGGACAATAAAAAATGCATCATTACTTTTGTTAAATATTGACATAATGATTCTTTGGATAAGGAATTTTTTTAATTATTCGGAAGTATCCCTAAGTGAAGTCAGAGCTCCTTCGTCACCAGATAGTGAACTACGCATTACAAACTCGAATCTAGGTGGCATGGAACTTAACAGTGTTGATTTAAGAGGATTCAGTAGGGTGGAAATTACATCTTCGTTTATCGCTAATATCAAGACAATTCTTATTCAATGGTTTGAATTTTCATTGCTTAACTCGCAACTACAAATTATACCCAGGCTTAATCGAGAGGTTTATCGACAGTTAAAGCAAGCAATGAGTTTGCAGGGAGATACGGTAAATGCACTAAAATTCAAAAGCCTTGAAATGGAGCAGTACCATGAGCAAATCATGATAGAGAAACCATTAAACCGCATCGACTCTTGGCATGAGGTTGGTGATCGCTTTTCTATATTTATCAATCGACTCTCGAACAAAAATGGATTGGACTGGACTAGATCAGCAGGACTTATAATCGTTATTACCTTGTTTTTCTTTGTGTTGTTTACGGCAATTCATTTTACGGAACTCTCAACGCGGCCTACATTGTCTTCTTTAGAATGTAAGCACTTCTTTGATGTGTTAATTAATAACAATCATATTTTTTGGGGTCTGTTAGACCCAACCCAAAAAGTGAAAGATGTATTAGCTGCAAAAGAAGGAGAAAGCATTAGTGGGTGGATTTACTTTCTATTCTCCCTTCACAGGATTATCTTAGCATACTTAATTTTTCAAACCATTGCAGCTTTCCGTAAGTACCTAAAATAAAGGTTATGTTTACTTAAAAAGTTTCAATCTTTATTCCAATCCTATTATAAAGGCAAAAGATAAGAAAGTCTTCAAAAGACTGAACCGCTTGTCTTTTCCAAAAAATGGGTTACATTTGCAACCGTATTAGATAAAATTAAAAGAGGGGACCGCAAGTCCCCTCTTTCATTATACCATGGATATTATATCGCAACTTACACAGTGGACCAACGAGCTTTTACCTGAACATTTGTTTTTGGTAGAGGTGGAGCAAAAGCAGGGGGCTAAAAAAATATCGGTTTATATAGATGGCGACAAAGGCGTTACCATTGAAGATTGCCGGGTTTTGGGAAAAGGCTTAAATGCCAAACTGGACGAACTGGACTTTGGAAACGAAGCTTATATGTTTGAGGTTTCATCACCCGGAACAGATCGCCCGCTTAAAATACAACGCCAATATAATCAACATATTGGCCGCGAGTTATTGGTAAAGTTGATTGGGAACAATGAGTTATTGGGACGGTTTGATACCCTTACCGAAAACGGCATTACCCTATCCATTAAAGATAAAAAGAAAGGCTACAAAGATGCTCCTCAAAAAGAGATAGCATTTAACGAAATAGCCCAGGCAAGTGTTCAAATAAGTTTTAATAAAATATAGATGTTATGCATAGCGTAGGTTTAATTGACTCGTTTAGCGAGTTCAAAGAATTTAAAAACATTGATCGTACCACGATGCAACGTGTGTTGGAAGACGTATTCCGCAGTATGTTGCGCAAAAAATATGGTACTGACGAGAGTTTTTCAGTGATTATCAATGACAACAGTGGTGACTTGGAAATATGGCAAAACCAAACCATCGTGCATGATGGTGAAGTAGAGGAAAGCCGCAGCCAAATCTCTTTGACTGATGCCCGTAAAATAGAGCCCGATTTTGAGGTAGATGAAGAGGTTACAACCGAAATCACCCTCGAAAGTTTTGGTCGCAGGGCTATTTTAGCTGCCCGCCAAACTTTGATGTCGAAAGTGCTTGAACTTGAAAAAGACGAATTGTACAAAAAATACAAAGACCGTGTGGGTGAAATTATTGTGGGTGAAGTTTACCAGGTATGGAAGAAAGAATTGATGGTACTAGACGATGAAGGAAACGAATTGTTGTTGCCAAAAAATGAAATGATTCCAGCCGATCACTACAAAAAAGGTGATAATATCAGAGCTGTGGTATTGAAAGTAGAAATGTACAATGGTTCACCGCGTATCTTATTGTCGCGTACTTCTGGCGTGTTCCTTGAGCGTTTGTTCGAACAGGAAGTTCCTGAAATTATTGATGGTTTAATTACCATCAAAAAAGTAGTTCGCGAGCCCGGTGAAAGAGCTAAAGTTACGGTTGAATCATTTGACGAAAGAATTGACCCTGTTGGAGCTTGTGTAGGGATGAAAGGATCTCGTATTCACGGTATTGTTCGTGAATTGCGCAACGAAAATATTGACGTTATTAACAATACTGCCAATACACAATTGTTGATTCAGCGTGCTTTGAGCCCTGCAAAAATCTCTTCGGTGAAAATTGATGAAGAAAGCAAACGTGCTGCAGTATATCTAAAACCCGATCAGGTTTCACTTGCTATTGGTAAAGGTGGTCACAATATTAAACTTGCCGGTAAACTGGTAGGTGTTGAAATTGATGTGTACCGTGAAAATGAAGAAGAAGATGGTGATATTGATTTGGAAGAATTTACAGACGAAATTGATAGCTGGATTATTACCGAGCTTAAAGGCATCGGATGTGATA
>CALRRW020000140.1:0-5009 GCA_943370695.1 Comamonas sp. lk
TTAAATGTTTCCTTTTCATATTTTGGTTTAAGTTCTATTAAGTCGCTTGTCAATTTGTTGCCTTTTAAAGGTTTAGTTAACTTAACCAATAGCTTATCACCGCCACGGTCAGATAAGATAGTCCCCAAAAGATTTTCTTCCCAATCCCAAGGTTCACTCACTATTATTCTAACTGTTTGTCCTTTTAAGCTCATTGTCTGTGTGTCGGTTTAAAATGCCCTATAACTTACCTATATGCGCTACTTTATATCGCCCATACACCCAATTCGGTATGATATGCGCTATAACCTAGCTTTTTATTTTTCCATAAATATACTGGTAATTCCATAAAACAAAAACGGCCACCTTTTCGGGCGGCCGCTGAGCATTTAACTTCAAAACAAACACTTATGATGTTAAAGTATGGGACTGTTACTGCTACGATAGTCAGCAGTGAGTATAATGTTTAGGTCAGAGCACAGCCGTTTTTTGCTGTTTTCGTGTTGTTGTATTGTTAATCACTTTCAGGTTGGATTGTATGGGGTCTTTTTTCTGGTAATATTTTCGTTTGAAAGAAATCATGGAGTAATCGTAAGCGATAACCACTGTTAAAAACAAGCATACGATGTAAAACAGCTTGAATTGGATTTGTTGATAGAGTATTCCTGATACCAGGGCTCCACCCATATATGAAAGGATGATGGCACTTAAGAGTACAGCTTTGCCTTTAAGCTCTTTGCTGTTTCGGTATTCCTGTTTGGTAAACATTGAAAAGACAATCGCCAAATCTGTAGTTGCCCCTGTGAGGTGGGTTGTTTTGACAGCAAAATTGGAGATGCTTGCTGTAAGGCCGTTTTGCAATCCCATGGCAAATAACATCAGCGCAAGCAAAACCTCTGTTTCTGTTAGGGTTTCTTGGTAAAAAAACTGTCCGTAAATACCTACTGTTAAAAGGCAAATGATTTCAATCACAATAGGTGTAGCATGCGCCACGTATGAGTTTTTGGTATTAAAGTGAATAACAATAAAATTGGAAATGAAGGATCCTGTAAAAAATAAGAGTGTCCATCCCAATACAATAGCCGATTTGAAAAAGTCGCCCTTGGTAATTTCGGCAGCTATAATGGCATAGTAGCCGGTGATGTTTGAGGAGAAGGAAAAGAAAATCAGCAGCGATGCAATATTTGCCATCCCTGCCGAAAAAGCCATCAGCACCCCCAACTTTATATTATCTTCTAATGTGCGTAAACTACTGTATTTTCTCAGCATAATTTTTTTTGTGTTTGTTAAATGTAAGTTTGGCAATGCCTCTTACTTCTATATCTGCTTCAAAATTCAGAACAAGTGTGGTGTCGTTTAATACATCAATATTGTAGTTCTCAATGCAATTGGAAGCATGCTTCAATTGCAGAATATGTCCTCGGCCTTTAATATGCCATGTTACAATCTTGTCGGTATCATTGCCTGATAGTCGCAGTACCCCGTTAGGATAAAAATGCCAATTTTCGGCCTTGTGAATCAGAAGTTTGTTGCCTACAAGTTCTTTAATACTTTCTGTTGAACCGGAGAGGAGCGTCTGTGTTTGTTGGTTTTTGTCGGCTTTCTCGTATTTCCATTCTGTTTCATTCCATTCACCCAATAGTTGTTTTTCAGGATTAGCAGATACCCCAATGGTTATGAGGAGCGCAGCTATGCTCAGCAAAAAAATGGCAATATATATTCCCCATAATTTCATGTGTTATTTATTAAAAACCATTGAGTTGTTGAGTATCGCAGACATAACCTTTTCGTCAGCATGTTTTGTTTCGGTTTCGGCAATGCCTGAAACATCAATTAATGTTGCTTTTGATTTCTGAATGTACTTTGTCAGGTCAAAACTGCTTTTGCTTGTTTCCTTTAGCTGGATGCTGCTATTGAAATAAATCTCGCTGATGTTGTTTCCTTCGATGTAATGGGTAAAAGCATTATGGGTATACCCCGTAAAAAGGTCTGTTTGGATGGTGTTTATTTTGGAAGCAAACTTATTTTGGATCATCATACAAGCCTCTTTAAAGTCTTCTCCCGAGAGTGTTTTAAGGGTTTTATCTTTTGAAAAGAAGAGCAAATCTTGTATGCCACCCGGCAACGTGTATCCATGAAGTAAAATGATATTATACGAGCGGCCTTTGGTTGTATAACTGTTTAGAAATAACCGGAGGGTGTTGAGTGATTCAATGCTAAAATCAGTAGGAATTGCAACTGTTGTTTTCATAATAGTCATATTTGATGGAGCAAAGTTCCATCATCACTATTAGAGTGGGCTAAGGGCGAAATTAGAATTCAATTAGATGTAACGGGGCAATATTAGAAACAGATTAGAAAGCGTGTAAACCTGATGCTATACAATGGATATGGGCAGTTTTATGCGAACAGTAACGCCTTTGTTTATTTCGCTCGTAACTATAATATCGCCTTTGTGAATGCGGATAATATTTCTGGTTAGGGGCAATCCGATTCCATATCCCTCAAATAAGGTTGTATTGGAAGCCCTGAAAAAAGGGTCGTAAATAAATGGCATTTCCGATTCGGGTATACCTACACCATTATCCTGTGTGGTAATAATCACATGTGTATTACTGGAGGCTATTTGAACCGTAACCTTGTTGTTATTTGAGTATTTGCAGGCGTTGTTTAAAATATTGGCAAAGGCAAGGTTGAGCAATTGTTTGTTCCCATCTACCTTTAGTTTTTTAGGGTCTTCGGGCAATAGGTCCAAATCAACCGATATTTTATTGTTGGGATTAAGTTTGTCGATAATGCTTTTTGTTTCCCAAATCACTTCGTCCATCCGCAATCTTTCAAATAGGATGGCTTTGCCTTTGTACCCGGTTTGTGCCAGGAACAGCAGCGATTTGGTTATCTCATCCAACCGTTCGGCTTGTTGCAAAATGGTTTGTAAGGATTGAACATATTCTTCCGGGCTTCTTTGTTTTAACAGCGCCACATCGGCTTCTCCAATAATCGCTGTGAGGGGCGTTCCCAGTTCATGTGAGGCATTGCTAATAAAGTTTTTTTGTGTTTCAAAGGCGGTTTCAATTCTGTTTAGCAATCCGTTAAAGGTATTGGAGAGTTCGTTGATTTCATTGCTTGTGGAACCAGTGTTTTCCAACCTAAGGTGTATGTTTTCGGTGCTTATTTGTTTTACTTTATCCGTAATGTTTTTAATAGGATAAAAAATGGATTTTGAAAAATAAACCGAAATCGAAATAACAATCAGAATAACAACTGAAATTCCTATAAACAGCATGTTTCGCAGAAAAGTTAAATGGTGAGACACATAATAATTTTCGGCAGATACAATAACAAAATACTGTTTGTTTAACCGTTGGTGTTTGGCACCTGCAAAAAACATATTCCCCCTTTTTGATTCGGTAACACTTTTTTGATTTAGATTTTCAAGAAAATCCAAGGGGAGTTTATAGGTAGTAGCAATTGTATTGAGGTCCTGGTTTGGAAGAATTTCGATGATGTATTCCTGTTCCTTTTCCAGTTTCTCAAGGTGCATATTTTTGAGGTTGATTAAGGCCTCATTGTTTAGGTCATTCGCACTTAAATTGTACTGAGCAGCGATGCTCACACGTGTTTGTAATCGTTTGAAAAAATCGAGATAAGAAAACTTATTGAGTGAATAATATATGGTAGCACCATAAAGCGCAACTAATAAGATACTTAACAGACCGGATATAATGGCAAGTTTGGTTTGCGTTTTCATCGTTTTTTTATTTCAATACGTATCCCATACCTACCAGGGTATGAATCAATTTGGGTTCATAGTCGGTATCTATTTTTTTACGGAGGTAATTGATATACACATCCACAACATTCGTTGCCAAATTAAAATTAATATCCCAGGCGCTTTCCAGTATTTCTGCCCGTGATAATACCTTTCCCTTGTTTTTGAGTAATACCAATAATAAGCGATACTCGGTTGCTGTTAATGAAATCAGATTTCCATTACGCGAAATTGTTTTTGCATCATCATCTACCCTTAAATCGGCAACGGTGTAAATGTTTTTAGCAATGGCAGTATCTTCTGTTTGTGATAAACGCCTTAATAATGCATTGATGCGGGCATTTAATTCTATAAATTTAAAAGGCTTTACGAGGTAATCATCCGCTCCTGTATTTAATCCTAAAGCAATATTTTCGGAGGTACCCAAAGCCGTTAGAAACAAAATAGGGGAGGTGCAGTTTTTGGCACGGAGTTCTTTGCATACTTCAATTCCGTTTTTATCAGGAAGCATGATGTCCAGTATAATAAGGTCATATATTGTGGCGGCAGCCATATTGAGCGCAGTGTTTCCATCCAACGCTACGGATACTTCATATCCCCCTTCATCAAGTCCTTTTTTGATAAACTCTACAACTTTTATCTCATCTTCAACTAATAATATTTTCTTCTTCAAATTCATGTTGGGTAAATGATGCTATTGCTAATAGCTATTTCAATGATAACAAATATTTGTGTAAATAGTTGGCGCAATCATGCTTATGACAAAGGGTGATGGGATGTATCCTGAAAACAAAAACGGCCACCCTTTCGGGCAGCCGTTTCAAATAAGGATATTCAAAAATGCTTACGCGTTTTGAGTTGCTTTGGGTGCAGCATCTAAAATTTCTTTGCTTACACCGGCAGCGTATTGTTCAAAGTTTTTCACAAACATATTGGCCAATTTGTTTGCCTGTGCATCGTATGCCGATTTATCAGCCCATGTATTGCGTGGGTTCAATAATTCAGCGGGAGCATTCGGGCAGCTGGTTGGCATCATGTAACCAAATACCGGATGTGCTTCGTAGCCTACATTGTTTAATTCACCATTTAACGCAGCCGTAATGATGGCACGTGTGTACGATAATTTCATGCGCGAACCTGTACCATAAGCACCACCGGTCCAGCCTGTGTTAATTAACCATACGTTGATGTTTGGATTTGCTTTTAATTTTTCGCCCAACATTTCGGCATATTTACCAGGATGTAATGGCAAAAATAC
>CALRRW020000141.1:0-5000 GCA_943370695.1 Comamonas sp. lk
AAATGCCTACTAAAATGCCCAGTGCTATCAACACTCCGTATATAAAAGGTTGCCATTTGTTGTTATTGTTCATGGATATTTGCTAAAGAGTTGTCAAATATAATCGCTCAGCTCCATCAAAAAAGATTTGTTATGATTTTAATAGCCGATAGTGGGTCAACTAAAACTGAATGGGTACTTTTAAACGGTAAACAAACAATAACCGAGGTAAGCACCCAGGGTATCAATCCATATTTTATGTCGGTTGAGGAAATTTCGGCTGTATTTAAGAATGAACTGTTGCCAAAACTTGGCAACTTAAATCCTGCTGATATCAAAGCTGTTTTTTACTATGGAGCCGGTTGTTCGAGTGTCGAAAAAAACGCAATGGTTTCAGCACCACTTACCCATTATTTTAGCACCGCAACTATTGAAGTAACCCACGATTTGCTTGGAGCTGCCAGGGCCGCGTGCGGAACTAGCGAAGGAATAGCTGTTATTTTAGGAACAGGTTCCAATACCTGTTTGTTTGATGGAAAAAACATTGTAACCAACCAACCGTCACTGGGTTTTATTTTGGGGGACGAAGGAAGCGGTGGTTATATTGGGAAAGAACTGCTCAAGCAGTTTTTGTACAAGGAATTGCCGGTTGAGTTGTACAATGCGTTTGATAAACAATACGGTATCACCAAGGAAATTATCCTGCACAAAATATACAAAGAACCAATGCCTAATACTTATGCGGCTTCGTTTACACAGTTTGTATCAAAACATATTGAACATGCTGCCATGCAACAGCTTGTATTAAATGCTTTTGACGAGTTTTTCAAACGACACATTTCTTCTTATCAGCACTTCACTCAATATCCTATATGCGTGATTGGTTCGATTGGTTTTGTATTTGAAAAACAGTTGCAGGAAACAGCCCGCATATATGGCACAACTATTCACCGCATTATTCAGAAACCTATGGAAGGGTTAATTTCTTATCATACACAATCATATGAAGGCAGCTAAACTTAAACGTATTACAGAGTCGTCATCCAAATACAATCATTTGGAAAAGATGAGCACCAAACAATTGCTGAGCAATATCAACAAGGAAGATGACACGGTGCCAAAAGCCATCAAAAAAGCCTTACCACAAATTCAAAAATTAGTGGATGCAACATACGAGCGCATGAAAAAGGGTGGTCGTTTGTTTTATATCGGAGCCGGAACAAGTGGTCGTTTGGGAATCGTGGATGCCAGCGAATGCCCACCTACTTATGGTGTACCGCAAGGTTTGGTTATCGGAATCATTGCAGGAGGCGATGGTGCCATACGCAAGGCGGTTGAATTTGCAGAAGATGATACCAAACAAGGCTGGAAAGATTTACAACAACATAAAATATCGAAAAAAGATGTAGTGATTGGCATTGCTGCAAGCGGCTCTACCCCATATGTAATTGGCGCATTACATGAAGCCCGCAAAAAGGGCGTACTCACAGGGAGTATTGTATGCAACAAAAAAACACCTGTTTCGGCCGAAGCAGAATTCCCGGTAGAAATTGTTGTTGGACCAGAATTTGTGACAGGAAGTACACGCATGAAAAGTGGTACTGCTCAAAAACTAGTGCTCAATATGCTGAGTACTTCGGTGATGATTAAATTGGGAAAAGTAAAAGGAAATAAAATGGTGGATATGATGCCCACCAATAATAAGCTGGTGGCCCGCGGTACCGAGATGATTATGGATGAAGCAAAGGTTTCAGCGAAAAAAGCTGCTGAGTTATTGAAAAAATACGGAAATGTGAGAAAGGCTGTTGAGTCACTTAAAAAAGACAAAATAAAGGCTCGTCCATAGAAATCGATTTATCCAAATCACTTACCTTCGCCCCTCATTATGGCAAAAAGAAAATTACAGCAGTTTGCTGAATTTAAAGCATTAGATAATACGTTTGACTTCCCATACGACTTAAAAGGAAAATGGAAGCAAGACGTCTTCAAAAACAACAATCCATTGGTATTGGAACTGGGTTGTGGTAAGGGCGAATATACTGTTGCACTAGGTAAAGAGTTCTCTGAAAAAAACTTTATCGGAATTGATATTAAAAGTAACCGCATGTGGCGCGGTGCACTCACCGCCAAAGAACAAGGCATTACCAATGCCTATTTTATCCGAATGATTATCAATAACCTCGCAACCGTTTTTGATACGGCCGAAGTAGATGAAATCTGGATTACGTTTCCCGACCCGTTTCCAAAGGACCGGCACGCCAAACACCGTTTAACGAGTCCGGGTTTTATTCATTTATACAAACAAGTGCTAAAGCCTGGTGGTATCATCAATTTCAAAACAGACGATACTCCATTGTTTGAATACTCTTTAGAAGTATTGAAAGAGTTAAATATTACGCCTGATGAAGTGAACTGGGATGTGCATGGAAATGGCGACTCACTGGAATACCTCAGGGATATCCGCACCTATTACGAACAAAAATTTTCAGCACAGGGACGCACGATTAAGTATCTTCGATATACATTGTAAATGTCAACCATCATTGTTCAGCAACAGTCCTTCTCTTTTGATGCCATCAGGCAACATGGAAAGGAATTGCTTGAGGACAATCCGGCTTTTGAACAAACATTCGAACTGGCTCAACAATGGTTAAACGGCAACACGGAATTCACTTTTTTCACTTCAGGTTCAACGGGTATACCCAAACCTATTGTGCTCAAAAGAACCCAACTGGAGGCTAGTGGAAAAGCAACCATTCAAACATTGGCACTTCAACCGTCAGAGCATATTTTGCTATGCATGAATACACAGTTTATCGGTGGTGCCATGTTGCTCATCCGCGGATTGATATTAGGAGCCACCATTACCTTGCAACAACCTGGCAGCAATCCATTGCAAGATATCGGGCAACATCATCCCTATACATTTGCTTCTTTTACGCCTTTGCAATTGTATCCTTTATTGCAAAACAAATTTGATGAGCAAAATGTGCTCAATCAATTTAAACATGTACTTATTGGTGGTGCCCCTATATCCATTGAACTTGAAAACACACTGGTTAACCTTTCTGTAAAATGTTACCAGACTTATGGTATGACGGAAACAGTAAGCCATATTGCCCTGAGACAAATTGGAAAAGACAAAGCGTACACACTATTAAACGGTATCCATTACCAAACCGATGCACGGGGATGTATTGCCATTCAAGGAGCGGTAACACAAAACCAATGGATTCAAACAAATGATGTGGTGGAAATAGTCGATCATAATCACTTTCATTTATTGGGTCGTGCAGACGATATCATCAATTCTGGAGGGATAAAAGTATGGCCTCAAAAAGTAGAGGACAGGTTGCGAATTGTTTTTAAATCGTTGGCCATTCCTTTCACAAATATTTGTGTAACCCAAAAACCACACCCGCAATTAGGTGAAAAAGTTATTGCCCTTATCGAAACAAATCTTCACGAATTGGACTGGGAATTGATAAAAACCAAACTCACACCTATGCTCCACAAATATGAAATTCCCAAAAATGTTTACTTGTTACAACAATTTATGTATACACCAAGTGGAAAAATAAACAAAGTAGAGACATTGAAAATGAGTGGTTTATAAAAAACATTGGCTTAACATTCAATTATCAAAAAAATAGCTTTCCCAATAGGTGCAAAATTTTATATTCGCATAAAATTAAACAGATAACACTATGTACTGGACACTAGAATTAGCATCACATCTTGATGATGCACCATGGCCCGCAAGTAAAGATGAACTTATAGATTATGCAATACGTTCGGGAGCACCATTGGAAGTAATAGAAAACTTACAAGAGTTGGAAGATGATGGGGAACCATTTGAAAGTATTGAAGAAATCTGGCCTGATTATCCGACCAACGAAGATTATTTTTACAACGAAGACGAATTATAAAAAAAGGAGTCCCGCAGTATGCAGGACTCCTTTTTTCGTATGTACATTATTCTTCTTCTAATTCAACGGGCTCTTCGAGGACCCAGGAAGATTGATACTTGGCCAACCCATCATATTTACGCTCAGTTAAATTCACTGCGTACCTCAGTCCTGCTCCTTTCCCTATTACCTTTACAAGGTTATTATCTGTAAGCGAAACAAAATCCCGCTGGATGGTTTTACGGTTACACTCAAACTCATTCACCAAATCTTTCGTAGAAATAAACCCTTTATGCTGGATGATATACATAATCAATTTTTGACGTTTATTCAAAACCGTATCATCCATTTCCTTCAAACGGTAACCGCGTTCGAATACATAATTCATAATATTTTTCTGGCGGGGATTCAACTTCTCAAAATCTACCTGCTTTCTAAAATACGAACGCAGCAGTTGTTTTAACCTGTCAAGTTGCATTGCATACAATTCCATTCCAAAATCGAACTGTTGCTGCACATCGTCTGTATACTCTTCTGAAGCTTCATCAAAAAAATTCTGATAATCATTTTTGTGCAAGTACAATTCGTGCTCAATACTCATCAGACCAAACAAGTCCATGCCTTTTTTCTTCAACCAAAAATGCTGAAGCAACGAAGCTATTTTAGTTTGACACTCGCTAAACAGCCGGGTGTTCAACAATTTAAAATGCAATACCCACGATTGTACAACAGGATGAAACTCATCATCAGCATTCAAAAATTCGAACAATGATTCCAGTTCCAGTTCCGCTGTCGGACTCAACTTCTCAATCATTCGGGTATTGTTGGTCGAAAATAAATTGATGTCCTCGCGGTTATTATACAAATCGAGTATGAGTATTTTTTGCAACTGGTAAAGCATCGAAATACTAATCGGCTCATTAACCTGCGAATCCAGGTATTGCTCGGCTTTCACGTAATGTTCAACTGCACGTTCATTGATGCCCTTGGGTTTTATATTGCCAGTTACAATATATTTTACCGTTTTAATATCAATGATATTATGGTCTAATGCATTGGCATAATATGCTCGCAGGATGGTGCTGTTTTGCTGCTCAATTGCTTTAATGTGAT
>CALRRW020000142.1:0-4997 GCA_943370695.1 Comamonas sp. lk
TACGAGCCATCTGCCCCCGCGCTTAAACGGTAAAGTAAGTTCGGTGGTACGGTAACCGGCACCTATTACCCATTCACTTCCTTTTTGTTCGTTCAACTGTCCGTTGGTAAGCCCAAGATTTAAACTGCGGTCGCGTTTGTACTCTATACGTGTGGTGATATTGCCTACAAAACTTACATCAATTCCGAGGAAAGGGCCAAAACGTTCCGTAATGGAAATTTGGCGAATAACATAGTCTGCATTATAGTCTCCGGTATTTTTATTATTGCTGCTATCATTCAAAACGCTTTGGAACGATCCTACATTATAAGTAGATGTATATTGATGATTGAGGGTAATATTGCTTACATAATCCTTAAATGCCTCAATTTTAGAAAGCCCATTATAAGTAATTTTCCAGTTTGCGTCCGGGATTTTAGGGAAGGCAGTCAATCCAACACTATTTACATCCTGTCCGCCATACGCAGCTAAAAATGCAGGAATAATTACGTCTTGAGAATTACGGCCGTATCCTATTGGGAATCCTAAGCTATCCACACCTAAGCCCGGCTTTTCAGGGTCACTTGCCAAGCGTTCGGCAATTTTTTTTCTATTGTCCTGAAACTCGTTAAATACTTCCGTGTTTCCGTTTGACAGTTCTTTTGAAAAAGTGCTGGCCCATGTATTGAAGGTAATTGAATAACTACCGGTGGTAATAGGCTCGTTAATATCTTTGAACGATTGTGTGGTATCATCATACCTGAATAGTACGGATGAGTTCAGGCTTCGCGTTCGTGCAAAATTGAGGTCAATACGGAGGTCAGAAATCGGTTCGAGCATGGCCCTCCCTGTTAAGTTTTCCTGGTAGTTTTGAGCATAAAAAGAAGTGAGCCTTGTATCGTTGCTAATCCACCCGTTTCGGGCGGCTCTGTTTCGGAAGTCCGGATCTTGGGAACCCATAATGAAGTCCAGCCCGGGTCCGCCCGATTCAAAATCCTGTCCGAAATATTGGGGTGTTGGTTTAAATCCGGGAAGTATTGTTCCCTCGGTTTGCGAGTATGAAACAGAAGCATTTTTAAGCATCATCAAAAACTTTAAGGTATATGCTAAAACAGGAGGAGCTTTTGCCTCAGGTTTGTCTTCTTCTTTTTTCTTATCGGTTTTCTTTTTATCCTTCGGGTTTTTAACAGCAACATCTTCTTCCTCTTTAGGAATTGATTTTTTGCGAGGCTGTCCCGGACTATTAATGTTTCGCAGGTAAGGAACTTTGTTGTAAAGCAAGGTCATGTTTACACCAAGATTATAATTTTGCGCACGTGAATTTGAAACCGTATTTCCCAAACTATCGGCTGCCGGAGGTGCTTGTTTCCACTGGTAGGTTGCCGTATAGGTATATGTTGACTGGTTAATCCAGTTTAAGCCCGGTATTTTATTAATAGGTACATTATAGTTGATACGAGCTGTTTGGTCAAATTGCATCAATCTTCCCCCTGTAAGTAAATTATTCCAGATTGTATCTTTTTGCGGAGTTCCTTTTTCAATTTTCCCCAAAGGCTCATCAATTCGGGAAAACGCAGTTGCATTGTAATCAAACTTTAAGCCTTTTGACAAGTCGTATCTGAATTCGTAATACCTTGTCATGGTATACATTTTATCGTACAACGGATCGATGGTAATGCCTTGCACATCATTGTTGCGGTTCACAGTAACACCATAACGTCTATCTGTTTCCAGCCGCGCTCCCCATGATTGTGGAAGGTAATACAGGTTAAAGTCTTTGATTAAGCCAAGTTGTTTCGATTTTATCTTTGAGAAAGGTTCCCATGGTTTCGGATTGAAACTATAGTTATAGGCCGTTATAGTTTTATAGTTTTGCAATAAATAACTTTCCAATGTTTGGTTCCTTCGGTATACCTCATTAAATGAATAGGTAAACGAGAAATTGGAGATGTCGTATAAGTGCGATTTTTTGTTTCCAACCTTGTTTTTGCGCACGTTTGTAAAGTTCATGCTTCGCCTTTTGGTAAAGTCATCGGCAGCCAGCTTAATTCGCTCCTGATAGTCCGGGTTGGTACTTTCGTCTATTTCTTTTTGAAGTTTGGTATCGGGATTAAGCGGATTGTAAAAAGGACGTATCAGGGTATTACCATACGATAGGAATAATGGAACAGATAATCCTGAATTTTTAGGAAAGAACTTTCCAAGTTCAAAACTACTGGCAACATCATACTGATAGTTATCGTCAAAATTACGTTCTGATAATTTTTTGTCGATGCCCCCAAATCCTACAGTAGAAATACTTCCCGATAATTGCACCGTTGCAAAATCAGCTAACTTGGCTTGTATCCTGCTATTGGCTGCCCAACCACCACGGTTGTTAAACTCAGTCATGCGGAGTTCATTAAACCATACTTCCACACATTTTGGCAATCCGTCATCAAGGGAGCCAGGAACAGCTCTTCCGTTGCGGATACCCAACATCGCTACACGAACATTGCTCAAATCGGGCAAACCAATAACCGTAAACTTAGCACGTCCGAATTTTCGGTAAAAAGGAGAGGTATATGGATGATTGGCATTGGTACGTTGAATTTTGGTATTGATAAATTCCTCCAGGTCCACAATCATTTCGTTATCTGTTGGCCAAATCTGATCAGGAGAAATTTCACCCTGACGGGTTAATGTTAAGGGAATTTCGTATTCGTAATAGTTATTTGTTAAATCGGATCCTAACCTGATAAATGCCGTTACATCTCCATTGTTTGCCTGAGCTCCTTCGGCATGAATAAACATGCGCAATTTTCCGTACTGGCGTAAATCTGTTTTAATATTTTTAAATACACCCCTTGCATCACCATCTCTTAAGTTACACACTGCTACCGAGAGCGATTGTTCGTTTTGTTGAATAGCCTGGGGCGAACTAAAGTCAATCTCGCGCTTGATGCCGGGAGGAACAACATAAGGAATAGGGCTGCGCAAAGAGTTTTTATCAATGTTAACTGTTGATACAATAAACTGTGTTTGATCTTCAGGGTCGCCTGGTACGTTTTCTTTTCCGGCCTCCAAATTACCCAAATATTTACGCCAGTCGGCACGTACCAATTGTAATGCACCCAATCGGATAACCTGTTCGTTTTCGAATCCGCGCATGTACATCCTGATAAAGCGGATAGATTTAAAATCCAAAATTTCACCTACACGGCTTTGGTATTCACGCACCGGAATTTTTAACTGATACCAAGTAACAACTTCATTTTTTCCATTGGCAAGCGAAACAGATTTTACAACACTATCCGTTACAAAATTTTGTCCAACAACCAACCGCGTTTTATCAATATCTATTTTATACTGAAAATACTCTTCAATATCATTTAAAGTATAATCCCTGTTAATATCTTCATTATCCGGAATGTTGGTAGCAGCCGTGGCATACGGTTCAGGAGACTGATCCTGTGTAGGAGAGTTCCCCTGATGCTTATTGTATTTTTTATAGCGTTCCAAGATACTCAATTGCTGAGGGTCGTAGTCGGTTGAGCCTAAATAATAATGGTAATTATCAAACGATGGATCGCTTGCAAAAGTGGTGTATACATCCGGATTTAAAATCGGCTGGATTTTTTGCAGGTAAACAGTGTCGAAGGCAATTTGCTCCGAGGCATCATTAAATCCATCGAGTCCAACATCCTGACTGGCACGTATACCATTATCGGCATCAAATGCAAAATTCACAACCGGCTGGCGGGGAACCCTTCCCCATACCGTAGTGTCTACATATTGCAAAGTGGGGTCTGAACTTCTGGGTAAACCATTTTCAGCTGCTCTGCGGTTATCACGCAAAATATCTTCCGAAACATTTCCCAGGTTGATGTAAAGCTCCCCTTTATTATTTGGATTGGGGTTGCTCAAATACGGGTCCATCATCCAGATTTCGATATAGTCGATATTTGATGCTTCAAAATCATTTTGTTCAATTTTGCGCATCAAACCACCCCAGTTTTGAGTAGGGTTTTTCAGTGTTCCATCTGCATTTAATCCTGCAACCGTATAGTTATAAGGGCCTCTTTCAGTAGGATAAAAAGCAAGATCGAGCGTAGGTAAATTTTGTGGCTGACCAGCCTGAATCTGCCGACTTGGATATACCTCTGTGATATCAACTTGCCGCACCCGGTGGTCCGAAAGTTGTTCATCATCATTTTTAATATGTTCGGGTGTTTGGTTGTTCGATAAATAAAAAGCAGTGGAAATGGTATACCACGCTAAGTTGGCACGTTTAAAGTTATAATCGAGCTGATTCACCAAACCGCCTTCAGGAAATAAACTTGGCTGCCCTTGAGGGGTAGAAGCTAAAAACCAACTGTTACCCAGGCGCAAATCAAAAGGTGTTTCGGCCCCTTCAAAGTCATCGAGGTAAGCGGTTCCTTTATTGGCAAGCGAACTTTGTACACCCGGAACAAGCTGTGCATATTCACCCTGAATGGTAATTTGTGAAGGCTCCTTGGTTTCTATAAACGGAAGTTTGTCTACCATTTTGGTTAAAAAGCGCGACTCTTTGCGATAGGTTCCATCAAAGCCAAACATCACATTGCTGATGGGCTCTTCACCAATATTTACCTTAGGGGTAAGCGGTCGTTCATTGAGGTACATCAATGTTCCTCCGAGTATAAAATCGTTACTCACTTTGTAATCCAAACGAGTACCCAATAAGTTTTTTTGCTGTACAGAAAACAGTGAATTGCTTTCAGAAGAAACCTTGATAACGGCACCTGAATTGAGCAATCCGGTATTCACAATTTTTACCCTGCCTAAATTATAATCAACGGTATAATCCTGATTTTCGGTAAGCGGAGCCCCATTTGCAGTTACCCTAACCGACCCTTTGGGAATATTGGTTTGGCCCAATGAAATCTCAGAACTTGAATTGCCCGAATAACTTCCCCGGATGTAAAACTTGTTGTATTGCGGGAGTTGCACAGCCGCAAACCGGGTGGAATCATATAATTCGAAATAGGAATAATACC